>CAUASQ010000001.1 GCA_958431945.1 uncultured Collinsella sp.
TGCCGACGGCGGCCTGCCAGCCGACGTTGGAGACGTGGGCCTCGACGGATATGGCGTCGGCGCCGAGGGGCTCGCCGGTCGAGGCGTCGGACAGGACGAGGCGCAGCGCCTCGAGGGGGAGCCCCCTGCCGGTCGTGCCGGCGACCTCGCCGCCGGCGACGGCGCCCATCCAGCCGATATTGGAGACGTGGGCCGAGTATGAGAGCGAGACGGGCGCGGCCGCCTCGGACCGGGCGGGCTCCGCCTGGGCGCCGTCGGCCTGCGAGGCCTCGGGCTGGGAGGCGTCGGCCTGCGCGGGCTGGGCGGCGTCGGCCTGGGCGGCGGGACCCCCGTCGGCGGGCTGGGCCCCGGCGGCCGGGGCCTGCGCGTCGCCCGGGGCGGCGGGGGCGGCGTAGGCCGCGGGCCCGCACAGGGCCAGGGCGGCCGCGACCGCCAGCGCGGCGGCGGCACCGGAAATTCGTTTCGTGGAGCGTCTCATGGAAAATCCCCCTAATCTAGCAACGGTTTCCAAGTCTACTAGATTGGGGGGACGGGAGCCAAGCCGAAGAGGCTATTTAACCAGCAGCTATTTAATCAGACAAACGTGCTGGTTAATTTCAGCCGGGTTCGAATAGTTATAAATGGACGAGATCTGATTAGCGGGCGACGAAGAGTGCCACATCTTATTGTCCCGAGGATTGTCACCCCAGAAAAATCCGATATGACAATCGACGTTAGGAGCAGTCTTGAAGAAAATGACATCGCCCTTTCTTGCCAACCCACTATTCAGTAGATCCTGCACTTTGTTGAACTCATAAACCTTTGAACCGGAATCGATCGCATAGCCGTAAAAACGCCACGCGTTGATATAACCACCTCCACCGGGGCCTCCGGCCCAAGGCGAATGGCTGTTATTTGCAGCAACTGCCGCGAGATTACCGCCGCACTTCGACCACGCATGAGCGACAAAGCCAGTGCAGTTCATACCAGAATATCCATCCCAGCGTCTCTCCCCGTTGGGATAGGTGCAAGTAGGAATAGAGAATCCAGTGGAATATGGAGTCCCGAGGTAGTAACCGTCATATTGATGCTGGGTAAGCCAAGTAACGAGCCTAATCCGCGGAACGCCAATCACCTTCTCGTCGGCTACATCCCTGTACGCGCCGTCCGTCGGGCCCGGGGCCGCCGAGCCCTTCGCGAGGACGCGGACCTGGAGCGCCTCTACGCGGTAGCCGATGCCGGTCGTGCCGGCGCGGGCCCCGTCGCTGGCCCAGCCGAGCCAGCCGTAGTCCTGCACGTAGGCGCGGTACCACACGTCGTAGTACTCGGAGAGGTCGCCGGTCAGGCGCATCTTCACGCACTCGACCGCCCTGCCCTGGCCGGTGGTGCCCGCCACGGCGCCGCCCGAGACCTCGTCCTGCCAGCCGACGCCGGAGACGTGGGCGCTGTAGGACAGGCCGCCGGAGACCGGCGAGGAGACCTCGGCGGCGATCGCCTCGACGGCGCGGGACTGGCCGGTCGTGCCGGCGGTGCCGCCGTTGCCGACGGCGGGCTGCCAGCCGACGCCGGAGACGTGGGCCCTGAGGCTGAGCGAGGGGACGGAGAGCTCGGCGGGGTCGCCCGTCGAGGGGGCGTCGCCGCCCTTCTCGACGAGGACGGCCTGGAGGGCCTCTGCCTGGACGCCGAGCCCCTCGGTGCCCGCGGCCTCGCCGTCCTTGGCCCAGCCGAGCCAGCCGTAGCCGGCCGCGTGGACGCGGTACCACACGTCGTAGCGCTCGGAGACGGGGCCGGAGAGGGACACCCTCACGGCCTGGACGGCGCGGCCCTGCCCCACCGTGCCGGCGTAGGAGGGGGCGGAGGCGGCGTCCTGCCAGCCGATGCCGGCCACGTGGGCCGCGACGGAGACGGAGCTCCCCTCGCCCGCCCCCTCGAGGGAGGCGCGCACGGCCTGGAGCGCGAGGCCCCTGCCGGTCGTGCCGACGTCCTCGCCGCCGCCCACCGCGGGCAGCCAGCCGCGCTCGGCGACATGGCCCTGCAGGACGAGCGACGGGCCGGAGGCGGCGCCGGAGACGTAGGCCCCCTCGGCCGGGCCGGGGGCGCCGGAGCCCTTCGCGACGAGGGCGACCTGAACGGCGGTGAGGCCCGAGGCGCCGGACTCGACGCCGGAGGGCTCGCCGGCGCTCGCCCAGCCGAGCCAGCCGCGCGCGGAGTCACAGGAGCGGTACCAGACGTCGTAGCGCTCCGCGAGGCCGCCGGACAGCTCGAAGCGGACGGCCTTGAGCTGGAGCCCGCCGCCCGAGGCGCCGAGCTGCGCCCCGTCGGAGCTGGTCTCCCCCTGCCAGCCGGAGCCCAGCAGCAGGCCGCGGTAGCAGACCGACCCGTCGGACTCGAGGTTGTCGACGGTCGCGGCGACGGAGCCCAGCACGGGCCCCCTCTCGGAGCCGAGCGTCAGGACCCCGCCCGAGAACGACGAGCCCGCCGGCGAGCCGGCGACGGAGATGGACGACCCGGACAGGCGCTCGCCGGCGCCGCGGAAGGCCCCGCCGGCCGGCCCCGGCGCGGCGCCGCCCTTGGGGACGAGCACGACCTGGACGGCCTGGACGGCCTTCGACAGGCCAACCGTGCCCGCGGACGCGCCGTCCTTGGCCCAGCCGAGCCAGCCGTAGTCGGAGCAGTGCACGCGGTACCAGACGTCGTAGGACGAGGCGGCCTCGCCGGAGAGCCTGAACTGGAGCGCCTCGACCGCTAGGGAGCGCCCGGTGGTGCCGGCGGTCCCCGAGGTCCAGCCCTGCCAGCCGACGTTCGAGACGTGGGCCCTCACCTCGTGGGAGGAGGATCCGTGCCCGTACCCGGAGACGGAGCCCGAGAGGGCCTCGAGGGCGCGGCCCTGCCCGGTGGTGCCGGCGACGGCGCCGTCCGAGACGGAGCCCTGCCAGCCGATGCCGGCGACGTGGGCGCGGTAGGAGACGGAGGGGGGCTCGGAGGACCTGTCGACGAACGGGGTGGCGGTGTCGCCCGGGGCGGGGTCGCCCTTGGGCAGGACCGCGACCTGGACGGCCTGGACGGCGCGGCCGTAGCCCGCCGAGCCGGCGTCGGCGCCGTCGCACGCCCAGCCCAGCCAGCCGAACTCGGCGGAGTGGACGCGGTACCAGACGGTGTAGCGGGCCGACAGCTCCCCGGACAGCCTGACCCTCAGGGCCTCGACGGCGCGGGACTGGCCGGTCGTGCCGGCGGTGCCGCCGTTGCCGACGGCGGCCTGCCAGCCGACGTTGGAGACGTGGGCCTCGACGGATATGGCGTCGGCGCCGAGGGGCTCGCCGGTCGAGGCGTCGGACAGGACGAGGCGCAGCGCCTCGAGGGGGAGCCCCCTGCCGGTCGTGCCGGCGACCTCGCCGCCGGCGACGGCGCCCATCCAGCCGATATTGGAGACGTGGGCCGAGTATGAGAGCGAGACGGGCGCGGCCGCCTCGGACCGGGCGGGCTCCGCCTGGGCGCCGTCGGCCTGCGAGGCCTCGGGCTGGGAGGCGTCGGCCTGCGCGGGCTGGGCGGCGTCGGCCTGGGCGGCGGGACCCCCGTCGGCGGGCTGGGCCCCGGCGGCCGGGGCCTGCGCGTCGCCCGGGGCGGCGGGGGCGGCGTAGGCCGCGGGCCCGCACAGGGCCAGGGCGGCCGCGACCGCCAGCGCGGCGGCGGCACCGGAAATTCGTTTCGTGGAGCGTCTCATGGAAAATCCCCCTAATCTAGCAACGGTTTCCAAGTCTACTAGATTGGGGGGACGGGAGCCAAAGCATGATGGGCCGAACGGTTAGCCACAAGTTCACCTTCGGCGCCAATGGCCTCATCCGTATAACCATTGAGTTCCAGATGACCGACATCGATCCACACCCAGCCAACGCCCGAAACACCTGGCTCGCAGCACGCAACGTTGCCTATAAACATGCTCTCCGTGTCCGCGGTATAAGAAGGCCCGCCCTGCAAAACGCACGGACAGGGCATAGCAACAGGCAACTCGGCGCAAATCGTTTGAGCAGGCGGCGCGCGGAAGGAGCGTATAAGGCGGTTTTCTGCTGGCTGTCAGCCGCGGCATCCTCACGGAAACCTAGTTGTCGCCGGAATTATAGTCCCCGGCGCGGACTCACCTTATCTCCCCTGTGCGGGCTCGATATCCTCTCGGATATCTAATCGTCTTGGACTTTAACCTGCCCAAGCACAGTACGGCTTTTACGTGCCGCCACACGGAGCTTAGCTCGTGGACTATTTTCTAAAATATAGACCTTCAAAGCAACTTGGGTTCAAGCACGGACAAACAAAACAGGCACTGAATACACGACTTGTTTATCAATAGCTATCAATCAAATGCGTTACCAGCAAATATCGTCTGTCTCATACGCTGCGATACAATCAATCTCACCAAATGCTTAACCAGTAAGTCGAAGGGACCAACGTGCTAACAATTCACTATGGTGATATGGAAAACGTTATCTATAATACGTCGGTTTACTTCGATAACATCTATTCGCCCGAATGGTTTCAAGATGCTTTTGCGCAGAGAATTATTAAATCCATTGATAAGGGCGGCGTGGTTGGACCCGGCGCAATAAACACCAAGATCCTTGGCATTATCCCACCGGAAAGGCTATCGGGCGGAACTAAGACGCTGCTGCTCATGTACTTCATGCCTCAGAACATATACAACGCCACAACCTGTAGCGACAATTGCGCTTACTGGATTCTGAGAATCGCCGCACAGCATGATCTGACAATCAACCTCTACCATCTGATGGATTTTGGTAACGGCAAGTTCACGGCAACCGTTGCAAACACGGGTGACGTCGTTCACACGATGTTCGACCTTGTCCCTATAGCCGCAAAATGCCTAAGGGAGAACTACTGACACACCATTCGAAATCTAACAGTTTAGATAACAGGTAATTACCGGGGGCCCTGCGGTCCCCAAATGCTATGCCCTTCCCAGCCAAACAGAGAATTTGCCCGAGCGCCCACCCGGATCTTTGTTTGGCGACAATCCTTCCATGTGGGCGTTCAGGCGGATGGGACAGATCCATATGGGAAGAGCGAACCCCTTCAGGGCGCTCGTGACGGGCCTCACCGCCGACGAGTTCCTGCTGCTCAGAGAAGCCGTCGACGAGAGGCGCTGCAGCGATGAGGTCGGCGCCGGCACGCTCGCCGAGGCCGCGAGGCCTATCGGCAGGACCCGAAGTGCCCGGGTTGCGGCGCCCGCAGCGCTTGGAGGGACGGCTCAGGAAGCTGCTGCCGAAGGGCCGGGAGCTCAGGTTCGACCGGCTCGCGCCGGCCGACCTCGCGCTCG
The DNA here is from genome assembly GCA_958431945.1 of uncultured Collinsella sp. Lineage (GTDB taxonomy): Bacteria > Actinomycetota > Coriobacteriia > Coriobacteriales > Coriobacteriaceae > Collinsella. The sequence goes on from CAUASQ010000001.1 coordinate 5,306, forward strand.
CGATGTCGCACGTGGATAGGCGCGGGAGGGGCCGTTCGACTGAGCCTGGGAAGCGGAGCCGAGGGGCTGGCGAAGCACGGCCCCGGACCCGTCGAAACACATCCCCACCGTTCCTTCAACTGGGGAAGCGACGGCCCGGGGCCGCCTCGCACGGTCCAGGGCCGTTCGGCTAGGTGCGGAAACGCGCTATCCGTTCAAAGTGCTCGCTGGGGCTGAAAATCAACCTACAAAAACAAAGGCATTTGCGTATTCCGACCGAGAGAAAACGCGTCCACGTGTCATCTCATAGTCCGCGTAGGCACTTCCCTGTAGGCTTTTCTCTGTATGACGTTTATGAACGTTTCAGGCACCGCATGGTCCCGCGCTTAGTCTTTCCCTTAAATAAGCACTTCGAGTATAGCAAGAGATTTGCCAGCCTTCTTGCATGCTACTGGCAACACAGCTGTAGCGGATGTGATTTGCCCCCGGTTAACACCCTATTTCAACCTGCGATAGATCATTCTGCCCCGAGACGTCTCGAGGCTGTTGACCATGCAGAGGGTTCCGAGGAAACCGTCAATTTATGGAACATATTATTTGTTATCCGCTAATAGTTGTACGAAATGCTGTATGCGTCTATACCAAATGGTAGACAAGTATTCGTTATAATTGAATCAAATTAATAGCTTTGGCAATTATAGGAGTTCGTTATGCTGGAGTACATTGAAGATGCACGCAGAGCACTAAAAGCTAAAGCTTATTATTCAGCTCTATGTTTTTCTCTCACGCTGCCAGACGTCTGCGCTCAAGTCGAGTATCCAAACGAAAAAACAGTAAGAGTTCGGTACAGCCGTTGGATCAACCAATTTGTTGACACTTCAGCTTTTATTCATGACCAAAGTATGCTAAACGGAAATGATTTCGGAAAGTTCATCTATAAATTACGTTGCTCAATTGTTCACAGCGGCAATTTGGATCTCAATTTGAAATCTGGGCACGAAGTCAACTTCCAGCTAATAAATCCAGACTTTGGAGACGGAAGGCCTTTAGCGATTAATATAGACGCTGACAATCCAATTATCGAATTACCCATTTGCGACCTAATCACTGAGCTACTTGATAGCGTTGAAGACTACTATTCCTCGCAAAATGATAAGACGCAATTTGCAAAACACTTTGTTAACCTAATAGATCCATTAATTATTGTAAAAGACTAGCCCGAAGGGCTAACGACTCGTCACCGTTACAGGCTCGTTAGCCCCCCCTATTTCTCAATGTCTTTCATATCAACAGACGGCCAACTCCCGAAGGACATTTCAGCAATCTAAAGCGCAAAGTACTCGCTTTCTGAGCTGAGGTTTGAGTTAAGCCATGGATCCTTGCCAACAAAGTACTCGGGCCAGCGTTGCATTAAGAGAGCCGGCTCGCACTTCCAGCGGCGCAGCTTTTCCTCATTGGCCTCTTCCCTGCCGCGCGAGGTGAACTCGTAGTGATACATCTCGGCATAGGGCGTAAAGATGGTGACGTCGTCCTCTCTCGACCTAGAACCGTTCGAGAATCTCCTCGGCATTCTCTCGCAGATAGATATCTAGGTCCTGCACGGCAAACTGCACATAGCCTCTCTGTGGCGCCTGAATAACCTCTCTTTGTAGCAATTTTGCCCTAATAGAGCTGACCTCATTAGTCTTTTTACCCATGCGCCTAGCAATCTCGGATGATTTGGACTGTTGTTTGTCCTCGCACATCGCCAAAAGGTATTTGATATCGTTAGGCCCCAGTCCAGAAATCGCGGGCTCGTGAACAACATCGTGAAAACGAGCCTCTGCCAGCGCAATGCCTTCGGCAACATCGCGCTCGCTCACAATGGCACTTTTGGCACGATGCAAGTTGGCGCGCTGCCAAATGGAATATCCGACCAGTTGCACCAGATAGGCATAGCCCTTAGTGGCCTTAGCGGCTCTCGACAGAAGATTGTCCTCTATGGTCAAACCAGTCGCGACAAAGCTATCGCCCATAGAGAGCGCTACCTCCACCTGGTTGATAGGCGCCAGATCTTCGGGGAGGGCACGACGCAAGAACGTAAGCGCCTTGCCGTTAATAAGATCCATAACGCCGGCGGGCAAGCCGGCAAAGGCAAGTGCGATATCTACTTTTCCCCTATCAAAAGCTGAACCGTAGACGCAATGGCACGCATATCGTCAATCGGAGCGTCCTGAACTTCATCGATGGCAATAAAAAGACCCTCGGATGACTTCGCCGCCGAACTTAGCAACTTTCTAAGGCTCGACTCTTTGGGTGCAACATCGACTTTCGCAGAAACAAAGCCGGCGTTTACACCGACCGAAGCATTGGCCGCAAGGGAAGAATCAGCAACATGATCCTTCAAGTCCAGCAATAGGTTAGGGCCAGCAGAAACAATAGCGGTCTTCCATCCAAGCTCTCGCGCACGATCCCTAAGATCGCAGAGCAAAACAGTTTTTCCGGAGCCCCTCGGTCCAGCAATACGCATGAGCCTCGCAGGTGCACCAATTCCCGCATTCAAACTCTCGGTAAACTCAAGGGCGATATCATCGCGACCAATTATGTGCGGAGGCTCAGCGCCGGCAGTGGGACGAAACGGATTATGGAATGCTGTGGCGCTCACTTGTTTGCCTTTCTAGGGAATCGATTAATGGTCAATCTTAGCTTTAAAAGTTTATCGTAGACTATATCGAATTATATCCAGTTGTATAAGTCTGTATAAACGTATCGCGGAAGTATCGAGCCATCGTGATGCATTGCAGCAAATCGCCTAGACGCTGCTTTCCTCTCAGCTCATATCGAAAGTAAGTTGAGGACTTCCTAAAATCCATTTTCTAAAGCGAGAAGTACTCGCTCTCAGCGGATAAGTTCGGCCCCAACCACGGATCGCCCGTCAAGAAGAACTCCGGCCAGCGCTGAATGAACAGTGCCTGTTCACGTTTCCAGCGGCGCAGCTTTTCCTCGTTGGCCTCTTCCCTGCCGCGTGAGGTGAACTCGTAGTGGTACAGCTCGGCATAGGGCGTAAAGATGGTGCGGAAGCCCGCCTCCCCCTGGCGCCAAATGCCTCGACCGCGAAGCTGTCCAATTCAAGATGGTCGGCATCGGTCCAGGCTCGGAAGCCTCTGAGACGCCCGACTCGTAGTACGTGACCTTGTCTATAAACAGGCTTTCCGCACTCACAGCATAAGAAGGCCCGTGCAACAAAACACAAAGGTAGGCCAGAGCAACAAGCAGGATGCAACGGCGATGATGGCCCAACAAGACAACAGGCATGAGTGCGCCGATCTACACGGCAAGCCAATAAACAGGGTTGGGAAATGCCTGGTGGCAGTGCTCATCAGCGTATTAAGATCAAATCCTAGCCCAGACTCATAACAGATCGAATCCCTGCAACAGCGGGAAAAGTCGACGTAAATCGTTTAAGTATGCGGCAAGCGGAGAGAGTGTATGGGCGCTCGCACGCGTCTTTGAATCTTCTAATGAGCAAGAAGAGAGGGATCTAGGAGAGACCTAATAGTTCTTGGAAGCTGGGAATCATCGAACTCACCATCTTTAAACAAGAGGGAATCATATAGCTTCTTATCGTTCTGTCTCGAAAAGATATGAGTGACCAGATGCACATCGTGGGCCTTTGAAAAACAATCTTCGTCCCTTAAAGATTCAGCAATATAACAACCGCCCCTATAGTTCATGAGTAAGGAAAAGTTCAAGTCTGTTGTTCCAAACTTATAGCACTGCGATTTTGTTGATATGTCTTCGAGCATAAAGCACGCGGAGGTTGCAAAAGAGGCAAGCTGAACAATATGGTTGACTTTTCTGCGACACAGAGCGTAGGGATGGCGATTCGAAAAGTCGATCTGCGACGCAGCAAGTTTTCCTCTGGATGCCAATTTGAAAAACTGCTTAGCCGACAAATGACTATCTACGCCAGTTAAATGCTTGAAATTTTCGGCCTTATAAATAACTTCGATATACCTGTCATCGAAAACGTACATGAATGACTTTCCGACAAGAAAACCGCGATAAAGTTTTGCTGCCTGATTAATTTCCGCAACTATCGCCTTCCGATCTTCAGCCCTACCCATACTGCCCCAATCAAAAAAGCCGGGATAACCCCGGCTGATAATCAAAGAGGCGGTTTTCTGCTGGCTGTCAGCCGCGGCATCCTCACGGAAACCTAGTTGTCGCCGGAATTATAGTCCCCGGCGCGGACTCACCTTATCTCCCCGGTGCGGGCTCGATATCCTCTCGGATATCTAATCGTCTTGGACTTTTTACCTGTCCAAGCACAGTACAGCTTTTACGTGCCGCCACACGGAGCTTAGCTCAAGATTATTATCTATAACTCAAGCCACTAAAGCAAGCTACGCACGGGCATGGTCAAATTAAATTCAAACCTTGGTCATCAATCACATCTACCGCGGGCCGATAACGCCCGCCTCATGTGCTGCGATATAATCAATCTCACTAAATGCCAAATCAGCAAGCCGAAGGAGCTAACGTGCTAACAATTCACTATGGTGATATGGAAAACGTTATCTACAACACTTCGGTTTACTTCGATAACGTCTATTCGCCCCAGTGGTTTCAAGATGCCTTTGCTCAAAGGGTCATAAAATCCATCGACAAAGGCACCGTGGTAGGCCCCAATGCAATCGATACCAAGATTCTAGGTATCATTCCTCCCGAAAAACTATCCAGCGGCACCAAAACACTGCTGCTTATGTACTTTATGCCGGAGAACGTATATAACGCCTCAAATTGCGGTGATAATTGCGCCTACTGGATTCTGCGGATCGCCGCGCAAAAGGATTTAGCAATCAATCTCTACCATTTAATGGATTTTGGAAACGGCAAATTCACGGCTGTCATTGCGAACACAGGCGATGTCGTTCACACGATGTTTGACCTTGTCCCCATAGCTGGAAAATGCCTAAGGGAGAACTCCTGATGCGCGGATCATACAAGGTAATTATTCAAAATAACCGGGTTCAGTTTAAACTGACCATCAATAGAAATCTGACCATCATCCAGGGTAACAGTGCTACAGGCAAGACAACTCTGCTTGATATGGTGGCAGCTCACGAAGAGCTTGGGGCACAAAGCGGCGTAACAGTAAGTTGCAAAGTGCCCTGTAAAACAATATCTGGAAAATATTGGCGTAGAGATCTCCAAGAGATTTCCAGCAGTATTGTTTTTATTGATGAGGGCAATACTTTTGTTCGATCAAGAGAATTTGCCCATGAAGCAAAGCGTAGCTCAAACTACTACGTAATTGTCGCCAGAGAGTCACTGCGCCAACTGCCCTATAGCGTTGATGAAATCTACGGTCTTAAGAACACCAACCGAACCACAACGAAGTATCCCGTTTACTCTCGTGTCTACACCTCTACATATCGTATTTACGGTGATACTGATTTTAAAGGCGAGAGGCCCGAGCTTGTCATTGTCGAGGACACAAATTCGGGCTACGAATTCTTCAGTTTGCTATGCAAAAAGAGCAGCATTAAATGCATCAGCGCGGGAGGCAAATCAAATATTTGCAACTGCATTATGGACGCACCGGAAAACGACATCCTCGTGATTGCCGACGGTGCCGCCTTTGGACCAGAAATTGCGGAAGCAGCTGCTCTATTGCGCCGAAAGAACATCAAGCTATTCCTACCGGAATCGTTTGAATGGCTCGTGTTGAAGTCGGGATTATTCAACAGCAAACACATTAAGGACATGCTGCTTAACCCCGCTGAACATATCGAAAGCTCAAAGTTCTTTAGCTGGGAGAAGTTCTTTACTGCAGAACTCATCGAATGCTCACGAGACACACGTTTTCGATATGACAAGAGCTGCTTGAACGAGGAGTACCTGAACCCCACCGCTCTTGCAGCTCTGGAGGATACTTTGCCGGACCTTGGCATTACTTCGCACTAAAACGAGAAGTACTCACTGTCGGAGGATAGGTTTGGTCCGAGCCACGGGTCGCCATCGAGGAAGAACTCAGGCCAGTGCTGCATGAACAGCGCCTGCTCACGCTTCCAGCGGCGCAGCTTTTCCTCGTTGGCCTCTTCCCTGCCGCGCGAGGTGAACTCGTAGTGGTACAGCTCGGCATAGGGCGTAAAGATGGTGCGGTAACCCGCCTCCCACACGCGCAGGCAAAAGTCTGCGTCGTTAAAACCGACGGCGAATTCCTCGTTGTAGCCGCCGACGCGCTCAAATACGTCGCGTCGCACCATCTGGCAGGCACCCGTCACGGCGCTAAAGTTGCCCGGGCGCACGGCACGGGCAAGATAGCCCTCGCGCTTTGCCGAGAAGTCCTGGTTGGCATGGGCAAGTGCGCCACGCACGCCAACCAAAATGCCGGCATGCTGCACCAGATGATCGGCAAAGTAGAGTTTGGCGCCCACCACGCCCGCATCGGGACGCTGCAGATAGCCCATCATCTCTTCGATAAAGTCGGGGCTTATGACCTCGGTATCGTTGTTGAGCAGCAGCAGGTAGTCGCCCTTGGCGTGCTCCACGCCAAAATTGATGATCTGAGAGTAATTGAACTCGCCCGGCCAGTACACAACGCGCGCGATGCCCTTGCCTTCGGATGCTGCAGCCACGCGTTCCGGCAGGGTTTCGTAATACGCAAACGTATCCGGGGCTTCGCTGTTGTTCTCCACCAAGACGATCTCATAGTTGGCATACGTGGCCTTCTGGGCAATCGACATCACACAGGCATCGAGCGTCTCAACGTGGTCCTTGGTGGGAATCACAATGCTCACCAGCGGCGCAGGCTCCGGCAGCGCATGGCGCATGCGGTAGACAAACGGCGTCTCGGTCTCCTCGACCGTTCCGTGAACGCCCAGCGAGTCAAAGTGGCGCTGCAGAGCCAGGCGCCCGGCCTCGATGGCATACGGTTTGCTGTCGGCGGATCCGTCGGCGGTCGACCCCGGATGCACGCGCCAGTGATACAACACGTGCGCAACATGCTCAAAGCGCGCACCCGCTGCAAGGCAGCGAAGCGTCAGGTCATAATCCTGGGCGCCCGCGACGTCTTCCGGCGACATGCCAATGCAATCGATAAGCGCCTTCTCCACCATCAGGAAATGCGTCACGCAGTTATGGCTATAGAGCAGGTCGACGTTGAGCCGCGTCTTAAAGACCGGCTGGCCCCACTCCCCCGTTTTCTGGAACATGTCCTCGTCGCAGAACAGGACCTGGGGACGCTCGCCCTCGGCGGCCCTGTTCAGCGCGGCAACATAGTGGAATAATGCGTCCGGTTCCAGAATGTCGTCATGGTCCAAGAACGCGATGTAGTCTCCAGCCGCCTGCTGAATACCAGCGTTAGTGTTGAGCACAATGCCGCCGTTGCCAGGCAGCTCAATACGACGAACCCGCTCGTCATTGGCGGCAGCCGCAAGATTGGCCACCGCATCCCATTCGGGCGAGGCGTCCATAAGCAGCAATTCCCAGTTGTCATAGCTCTGGGCTAGCACCGAGTCCAGCAGCTCGCGCAGGTAGACCCGATCAGTTTTATAGCACGGCACCACAATGCTCACGAGAGGTCTATAGGCAAAGGCCGCCGAAGCGACACGCTGGCACGCCAAATCGCCCGGCTTTGCGCGATGCTGCTCAAACCAACGTCGATAGGCTACGTCGTCCGCACGCGCGTCCTTCATGCGGTTCCAACTGTCATCGACCATGCCGTTGTACAGGCGACCATCCATGGCGCAAAACCCGCTCTGGATCTGCTCTGTGGGATCGCTCACAATCGTGACAAAATCTCGTATATCCTGAGGCATCTCAACGCTCAGATACGTTTTATTGACGCGGCAACCGTTGCGCTGCGGCACATCGACCTGCGATTCAAACACATGCACGGTAGCATCGATGGCATTCATATGCGTATCGAAGATCTGGAGCTCAGGCGCGCACTGGGGGTCTCCCGCCCAGGTAACCTCATAACGCCACACCGCGCCGGCGTCTGCCGGCAAATAGCGAATGGCATCGATCTCGTAGCGACCGCAGCATTCGCCACGCTGCGCATCGCGGATAAGCGCACACAGCGCAGGCTTTGCTTTGTAGTTAATCTTGGATTCCAGCTTGGCCACGCGGCTATCGAGGCGAATAGAGCCCAACCTTTGGCCACCGAATGCAAAAACGGCATCCATCGACGAGCCATCCAAAAACGGAAGCACCAAGACGGCGAGCTCGCGTTCGTAATCGGAAACGGAAGGGCAAAGCGCCAGCACACGGCCATGATCGACCGGGAGTACCAGCGACGGCACACAAGAACCGCTCGTCGTCGCATGGGCAAACGCTTGAGAACCCTCCCGCTCAATAAGCGCGGCGACATCCTGACCGGCAAAACGAAGCAGCACAAACAGACGGCCCTGGCTGCGGCAAAGCGCCAAACGCTTGATACTCATCTACACTTCTCGCTTTCCCAGAGCGTTCGCTGCCATGCGTTTGCAGGCACCCAGGCGCCCAAACCTCAAGACGTCGTAATCGAACATGAGCTTTTTGCACTCACGGGCATTGGGGGCCTTGCTGGTAAGCGCCGCACGCACCATAGCAGCAACAGAAGGAGCGCATTGTGTGAGCGCAGCATCCCTGCCCACGGCAGAACCGGCAAGCGCCGTGGCAACGGCAGCAAACACCTTGCCGCAGTCCGAACCCAGTAACCTGAGCGCATCGTACAGCACCAGATCGCACAGGAAATATGCAAGGTCATCGGCATGCTGGGCATCGAGACCGTCGCGCCGCCAGTCAGCCAGCACCGCGGAGTAAATCTTCACGTGCTCCAGCAGACGCGTCTCGTCGTCGTAGCGCATGGTGTCCATGAGCGAACCCTTGCGCGCCACGCGGTAGTCATACAGCTTGTTCGAGATAAGCGCGGTCTTATGCGAACGACCGTACACGGCAAAATCGAAGACCTGGTCCTCGCCATACTTAACGGTTTCGTCGAACACGATCCCGTTGCCCAGCAAAAACTCACGCTTGCAGGCGGTGCGCCATGCAAAGGGGCGAGACGCTTCCTTAAACAACAGGTCAGAGCTATAGCCTTCAAACGACACATCACGCGGGCTCAGCACATAGTTAAGCCACGGATACCCCGCCTCCAGCGGATACGGATTCGCGCCAAAGGTCAAAACGTCGCAGTCCTCGCGCTCAAAGGCATCGACGATCACGCGGCATGCATCGGGCGTAAACCGGTCGTCGGAATCCAAAAACGCGACGATAGGCGCCGTGGACGCAGCGATGCCTGCATTACGCGCACTCGACAGGCCACCGTTCTCCTTATCGACCAGCGTAAAGCGCGCATCCTTTTCGCAATAAGCGGCCGCAATATCGCGCGAACCGTCCGGCGAGCCATCGTTGACCAGCACGCCTTCCCAATCGGGCATGTCCTGCGCAAGCAGGGAGTCCAGGCACCAAGCCAGGCACTCCTCCACGTTATAGATGGGAACGACAACGGAAATCTTGGGGGTAGCCATAGTCACTCGCTCCTACTGTGCGGCCGGAACGTCATCGGGGTGCGGATTATCGCCGTAGGTGCGCTGATACGTCAGCACGCGCCAGACCAGCAGGAGGCCGCCAATCTTAAAGTAATGCTTAAACGTATTGATCTTGCCCGGCTTCTTAAAGTCAAAGCGCGAATCGATATAGGCACGAGGCGACTTGACCATCAGGCGCAAATCGGTCTCGCCGCGTGGATCAAACAGCGACAGGTCAAAGCGACCGGCATCCCAGTCGGCCTTGAGCTCGGGTGAAGCCTTCTCCCAAAACTGCCCACGCAGCTCATCGACCAGGCGCTCATCATTCCAACGGTACGTATCGACCTTCATGCGCATTAAAATGCCCTGGAGCTGAGCCTTGAGCTCGGGGCGCTCGTCCAAAAAACGTTGCATCTCGGCATATTCATCGCACACGCAAAACACCTTGTTGGGCGAATTAACGGAGCTCTTCTCGTTATCCTGGCGATAGCACAAAATGGGGTCCGTAATAAACGCGGCACGCTCGGCGCAAGCCCAAACCTTAAAGTTAAAGCCTGCGTCCTGATACGAGGCACCCGGCGTGGGAAGGAATCGAATCTGATTGTCGTTGAGGAACTCGCGTCGATAGATAGCCGACCAAATGGAAGGTTTGCGGTAGAAGATCCCCGGGCGATCGACGGGGCGATACGCCGCGTCCGTCATATGCTTGTCAATAATCCCAAACAGCTCACGGCGCTCGCTGGGCGTGGACCAATACAGGTAAAAGTCGCCCTTTACCACATCGGCATGCTCAGCATCGGCCTTGGCGACCAGCTTTTGGAGCGAATTCTCAAACATAAAGTCGTCGGACTCAAGGATGCCCACGTACTCACCGCGCGCCATCTCCAGGCCGCGGTTCATCGAGTCGCCGTAGCCGCTGTTGGCCTTGTCAATCATCTTGACGCGCCCATCGCGCTCCATGTACTCGCGGATGATATCCGCCGAGCTATCGGTAGAGCCGTCGTTGATGCAAATAATCTCGATGTCCTCGAGCGTCTGCGCCACGGCGGAATCGAGGCACTCGCGCAAGTAGCGCTCCACATTGCAAATGGGGACAAGCAGCGAAACTTTAGGGGTATCAGAGTTCTGCAAGAGAACCTCCTGTTGAATAGCGTGTAACAGGGTTATTTTAACAGCCGAGTTGCGGCGGGCGGCAGCGCTTGGAATTAGAGAAAGCGCTCCAGGCAGGCTTTGAGACCGCGAGTCGAAAGATAGAACAGCGTGGCGTCTGCCATCGAAACGCCCGAGGTCGCCGCAACGAGCTTGTGGGCAACACGGCAAACGGCGCCCTTGGCGGGCATATCCGCCCACGCCGTTCCCAAAAACGTCGTGAGGTCCATGTTGACGCGAGACGCCACGCGTTGGAAGTCATCAGCATCCAAGCGCGCCAGGTCGAACACAATTAGGTCCAAAAACCAAGTTATCAGCTCGCCGGGACACAGGTCCAAAAGACCGTAGGCCGCCCAGTCCTCCAAGACCTCCTCGAGCATCCTCATATGGGCATCGAGCTTTTTGGCGCGAGCCTCGACACTGTTGAACTCGTGCGTCGCCGATTCACTCTCCATCACGTAGTGGTAGAACTTGTCCGGCATGACGACGGTCTTGTGGGCAAGCGCATAAGCCGCAAATTGGAAGACGACGTCCTCGCCCAAAGCCAAACCGGGGGCGAAGCGAATGCCTTCGCGATTGAGCAGCTCGCGCGAAAAAGCCGCGCGGCAGGCATAGGGCTGCGCATTCGAATGGAACAGCAGTTGGGGATCACGGGCGCCGAAGGTACCAGCTTTGGGGCTCATGAGTTGCTGGACGCGTTTGGGGGCAGCGTCGGCAGGTTCACAGACGCCGCCAAAAACGGCGGCCTCGGCATCTGCAGACTCCATGGCATGTAGCACGCGCTCGACTGTCCGGGCATCGATGTAATCGTCGGCGTCCACAAAAAAGACGGTCTCGCCTCCGGCGGCATCGATACCGGCATTTCGAGCGCACGAGACACCCGCGTTTTCCTGGTCAATCACCAGTACGCGATCGTCGGTCTGCGCGATCTGGCGCAGCACGTTCAACGAATCATCAGTCGAACCGTCGTTGACGCAGACAACCTGAATCGAGCGCTCGGACTGGGCCAGCAGCGAATCGAGGCATCGCTGAATGGAGCGCGCAGAGTTGTAAACGGGGACGACAATCGTAGCTTTAGGACACGAGTCCTCTCCCATGCCGACCTACCCCCTCAGCGATTCGATGAGGAAGGCGGCGACCACGCCCGGGCCTCCAACCGAGGCGTAATACTTAGCACGCCCCAATGCACCATCCGTCGCAAAACTCGGATGTTCGTCAACCCAGCCCTCAGGATCTTTGAGGATGGCAGCGAGGTTCGCGCGCTTCCACGGCTTGAGGTCGTCAAGCGAAAACTCCCCCGCGTCCAAGGCCGCCTGAAATTCCTTGGCCATCTGAACCAGGAACTCCTTATAGAACTTAGGCGCTAGGCGCACGTAGTTCCACATGTACGAATCGTACTTAATGAGCTGATTGAACTTGAGCATGCGCGCGACATCATCACTTGCGTGGTCACGGGCATAATCCTCTCGAATCCAACGCTCAATCTCGGCATACTCGGTATTGACGCAAAAGACCTTAGCCGAAGAATTGACCGAGGAATTCTCGTTGTCCTGGCGATAAGACAACACGGCATCATGAAGGTAAACAGCCTTATCGGCGCACGCGATCACCTTAAAGGCGAATGACGTGTCCTGAAAGGATGCCCCCGGAGTCGGCAGGAACTTAATGCCGTTGCGCTCAAGAAAATCGCGACGGTACACGGCCGACCAAATCGACGGCTTTTGCTTAAAGAACTGCGTCGTATCGCTCGGGTGCACTGGCTTTCCACAGTCCTTGGCTTTAAACATCTCGTGCAGCGAACGGCGCTCCTCGGGCTTAGACCAGTAGAAATCAAAGTTCGCCTTCGCGAAGTCGGCATTATTGCTATCGGCGGCCGAGACAAGCTTTTCGAGTGCGTCGGACGCCATAAAGTCATCGGACTCCAAGATGCCAACGTACTTGCCACGCGCCATCTCCAGACCGTGGTTCATCGAGTCGCCGTAGCCGCTGTTGGCCTTGTCGATCATCTTAACGCGCTCATCGCGCTCCATATACTCGCGGATAATCGCCGGCGAGTTGTCGGTCGACCCGTCGTTAATGCAGATGATCTCAATATCCTTGAGCGTCTGCGCCAGGGCGGAATCGAGACACTCGCGCAGGTAGCGCTGAACATTGTAAATGGGAATAAGCAGCGACAGAACAGGGCTGCCAGAGGCGTTAGTAGACAAATGTGCTCCTTAGGAAATACCTGTCGTTTCATGGTATCAAAGGGTCAGCGCGCTAGCGGGCGTTTATATAATCTATGGAGCTCGCAGAGGCAAACCGATAAGAAAGGACGTCATGCAGCCCAAAGCCGCACGCAACATACCCATCGAAGCGCTGCGTTTGGTCGCGGTCGCCGGCATCGCGGTGTTCCACACCTTTCAGTGGACCTTCCAAGCCGTCTGCGTCGGCGCCGTGGAATATGCCCCACTTGCGATATTCCCCTATTCCGGCGCGCTCGGTTTTATTAACTTGCTTGGCTGCTGGGCCAACGAGGTCTTCTTTATGATCTCGGGCTATTTTCTCATCGCTTCGGCCGCGCGTGCTTGGGACGGTGGAGCAACGTGGAAGTCGCAAATGCAACGGACGGCGCAGCGCCTTGGCAAGGTCATTATGCCCACTGCGTTTTATTGCCTCGTGGCGCTCGCGTGGTCCACGGTCGTCTCACCCATTCCCGATGTTACCCTCAATACGCACTACTGGTACACGCTAGGCCTTGAGTTTATCTGGGTCTATGCCGCCACGGTCTTCATGGCGCCATGGTTTGGACTGGCCAAGAGTCGACTCTCCCAGAAGAGCTACACGACGACGGTCATCGCCATTAGCATCCTCGCATTCGTTGCTAACGGGTATTTGGCCGCCATGAGTGCGACAAGCGGCGGTGAGTTTTCTTGGCTGCAGAAGCTCATGAGCGCTGCCACGTACGTAATCGCGTTTTTGATCGGCGGGCTGCTCCGCGACGTAACCGACGCCATGGATTCGGACAGGGTGGGCGCCTTAGGCACGCGGTCGCTCGCAGCGGTTTTGGCATTCGTCACCATCCTGGAAGGCGAGCTCTCCTTCACCGGCAACCTCACGGCGATGGCAGTCCTCTCCTACAAATCGACCTCGCTGATCTCGTTTGCTCTCGCTGCCGCCTCCTTGCTCTTTGCGGCAACCCGACGCAGTGCCTCAGGCAATCCGCGGACTGCAGGTGTCATCGTCACCTTATCGACCGCCACGCTTGGTTTCTATGTGATGCAGTCGCTCACCAGTAGCCTGTGGCGTCCCGTCTTCAATACGTTGCTCGCAAACATACTGGTCAGCCAAAACAGCCCGGCAGCTATATGTATCGTCACGGGTACCGTCATTAGCATCGTCTTTGCCTTAGCGCTCCTCATCATCGATGCAGCCAGAAGCCTTATCGCTCGCAAGCTCAAGTGGCAATAGACACGCTGCCGTCAGACGCCAAAGCCGCTACAGCCGTGGCAGGTTCCTGCGTTTTATTCAAAGCTTGCCGCCAAGGTGCGCCGAGCCTTTACAATAGGACAGTCCCAAGGACGTATTCGATAGCTTCCGCGCAGCACTCGCCCACCGCGCGTGAAAGGATATATTGCCCCATGCCTTCAACCCTTCCCGCTCCCATCGATAAGCTCGCCATCGTCGTCGTTACGTACAAGCGCCAGGAACTCCTGGCCAACTTGTTCGACTCTATGACCGAGCTCACGGCCGCGCCCTGGCGCATCGTGATTGTCGATAACGAGAATTCGCGCGAGACCGAGGCCATGTGCACCGCATTCAACGAGCGCCTGGCCAACCTGTGGGGCATCGACACCGAGCAACCTGACGCGCAGGGCGGCACCGACCGTGTCATCTACGCCCCGCAGCTCGAAAACGGCGGCGGTGCGGGCGGCTTCTCCGCCGGCACTAAATGCGCCTACGACCTGGGCGCTCAATGGTTCTGGGTGATGGACGACGACGTGCTCGTCATCCCCGAAGGCATCGAGCGTCTTGCCAAGTGGACCGACCGCTACGATGTCATCCAGGGTTCGCGCCTGGACTTTGACGGCGGCGCCTTCTTTTGGCAATACCAACTCATCCTTTCGCTCGGCATTCCCAACCCAGTCGCCAAGTGGGACTTGGGTCCCGAGGGTTATCGCGCCATGAACCAGCTATGCTTTGAGGGCGGCATGTTCTCGCGCCGCGTGGTCGACAAGATCGGCCTGCCCGACGCGCGCTTCTTTATCTACGGCGACGATGCCTGCTATGGCTACGTGGCCAGCCAGCACTTCCCCGCCGCCGTTGTTGCCGACATTGTGCTCAAGCGCGCCCGCGCCGTCTCTAACTGGGACATCGCCGGCAAACGCCAGCTCAACTCCACGAGCGACACCAACCGCTACTACATCATGCGCAATCGCGGCTTTTTGGCCCGCTACATGCAGATTTACGGTGACTACCACCCCATGCTATTCCGCCTGGGCAATGCCGCGACCTTCTGCAAGGAATTCATTCGCCTGGCTGCGGTCGACAAATGCTTTAAGACCGGTATTCCGGCGCTGCGCCGTGGCATGAAGGACGCCCGCAAGATCATCAAGGACCCCGACTGGAAGCCCATGCCGCCCATGAAGGACACCGAGTAACGGAAGCCGGAAACACCTCGGCGCTCAAAGCCGCTGGCACACCGTAGCCACATGCTGCCCATCAAAACCGAACCCCCAGCGCATGCGACCCACGCCGGGGCGCGGTACACGGATTTCGTCGATGCCATCGCGCTCTATGTCGAGTAGCGACTGCACGGCCAGCAATTCCAACCCCAGCGCATCCACATCGGGGTCATACATCATATTGATCGTTATAAGCGGGCGCTCGTCCAGCATGCCGATCGTGTCAGCTACGTCGAACACAGCGCCCGTAGGAAAAACCTGGATGTCCCAGCGACCCGCGCCACACTTTCGCCTCGAAGCAGGATTGGCATAGCCCGGCAAGCCAAAGCAGAGCCCCTGCAAGAGCAGATGATATGGCAGCGGCTTATCTGGGTCGGTCTCACCGATTCCCGCATCCCCCAGGATGCGGCTTAGCGCCCGCTTCACGGTATCCTCGTTCCCACGGCACAGCCCGTCGCGAAACGCATCGACGTCTCGAATGTCTTCGGCAGCGCACTCAAACCACTCAACAATCACTAGACGCAAGGCTTGGCGAAGCTCTTTATTGGGCAATCGCAAAGCACGGAGGCGATCGCCATGCTCTGGCTCCTCAGTCATATCCGTCGTCAGGAAACCGGACAGATATAGCGCTGTCCACATGCCATCGTCAGGCGAGACATCTGGCTCTGCAGTGCCCAAACAAAGCGGGACCTCAGCGCACCCATGGGCCTCGAGCAAATCGAACAAGACCGAAAGGCGGTCGAGATTCCACCCGGCAACTACCCTACTCAGGCAATCGGCATATCCATACAGATCGGCACGCACGGGCGCCGTGCAGCCTCGGTCCAAAAAACCGATCACACGCGCTGGATTCGAGCAATAATCCCTACCAAACCGATATCCCTCGAGCCATTCACGCGCATCATCAAGGTATTCCTCGCGCCCAGCATGATTCAACAGAGCCTGGACCTCGGCATCCGAAAAGCCGAACCAACGGTCACACCACGTCGAAAGCGGCGTCGTCAGATAATACGAGCAGCCGTGCAAAGAAAGCGCCGCTTCGGCAGGGCCGGGACACTCCCCCATCAGACATGCAAAGCGTAGCGAATGGCCCGCGGCAGCAATGGCGTCAAACAGCACACGGTCAAGTAGTTCTGCCGGATCGGCGTCGGAAGCGTCCCTCGCGCTCGCATAGCGAGACCACGCCGCATCGTACCCATCAACGAGCAATACAACCTGCTCATCGCAGGCAATCTCCAGCAGCTCTATAAGCACACCGAGCACCGAGTCAATCTCGTCCGCGCTCGCCACGCCACGCGCGACACGTTCGATGTGACGCACCTTATCTCGAGCTAAATCCGGAGCCTCCAAGAGAGCCAACAAGCGAGCGCACTCGCCCGAAAGGGCATCGCGCACGACGCCGGCAACAGCGGGGCCACGCCTCGCAGCGCCAGAAAAGTCCAGCGATATCACCGGATAGCAAGCATACTCATCCCGATAGCGCCCACCGTCCGCATCCCAAATCTGAGCATCGGCAAACGAGATCCGACCGGCGCGACCGACCGCCGGACGCTCCAGAAAAGCCCTGAGCATCGACAAGTTCATGCTCTTGCCAAAACCCTCGGGTCGACAGCACACCACAACGGACGCGTCGCAGTCCAACATATCGGCAATAAACATGGTCTTGTCAACCAGCATGCAGCAACCAAGGGCCTCCGCATAGTCGTGCATGCCAATGGGCAAAGCCGCATCGTCGGCACAGCCGATCAAACGCACGCCAAAGCCGGCATCACAACCATTATTCGCCTGTTCAGGCACCAAAACGTTCCCCCCTAAATCGCAGCACGGTGCCAATTGTAATGACCGCCTCGCGCGTATCGACGACGCCGCGCGAACATATCGGGCAACGGTAGCAACAAGAGGTGTGAGGGGGCATAACTAATCGTTGCACAACAAAACGGGCCCGATGCATTCGCACCGGACCCTGTCCCAACTCTTTAGTTATCTGGCAACCGAGAGGCTACTCCTCCGAGCCGTCCTCCCCAGAGGCTTTCTTCTGCTGATCGAGCTTATGCTTACCACTTACGATAGACGTAGCGCCCAGTGTGGCCAAGCTTGCACTGGCAAGGCTCGCCATAACGATAAGGTCGCCCGTCTTGGGCATGTTACCGCCAGATGACTTGGTCGTTGTAGTCGTCGTGGTTGTAGTGGTCACCGTCTTGGAGTCATTTTGCTCTTGGTTCTGGTTGTCGGTGTTGCCCTTGCCGCCGTCCTCGCCCTGCTGCTTTCCGTCCTCGGTCTTGCCCTTGTTCTCGTCCTTCTCCCCAGAGCTAGAACCCTTATCGGATTCGGTCTTCTCAGAAGCCTTGTCCTTGGAGTCGCCCTTTGCGGCCTCGGTCTTTTCCGTGGAAACCTGATCTGAGTTGTCCTTGTTCTGGGCCGAGCCGTTATTGACGCCAGCCATCAGCGAAGAACCCAGCGTAGAACCAAGCTGCTCGGAGAAAGAAGGCTTCTTGTCCGGCGAAGCAACGGGAGCGTCCGGCGCTTTATTCGAGTCGTCCTTGGAAGCATCGGAATCAGGGGTTGCGTCAGAGCCGGAGCCGTTGTTAGAGCCGGTGTCAACGGGCGAATCGCTCGAGCCGGTGGATGAGTTAGAGGTGTCAGCGTCGGTCGAACCAGAAGCGTCGCTGTCCGTATTGCCGGCAGAGCTTGAAGACGAATCGCCCGCAGCAGAGCCGTTCGAATTGGAGCCGTTCGAGGTAGAGCCGTCGTTGGTAGTGCCACCAGCAGAGCCATTACCGTCAGCATCGGTCGAGGGCGCATCCATCCTGTCATCGTTAGCATCGTCACTCGAGTCGTCATTCGAATCAGGTGTCGGCGAGGGCGCCGGTGTGGGCTCGGGCTGCACGGGCGTCGCGGCGGCAGCCTCGTCCTCGGCGATATAAGCCAAGCAGTCCTTCAGCTCATTCTTATAACGATTCTTCCAGCCCTCATGATACTGGGGCTGACTCGAAAACTTAGTGGCGACATTGTTGACCACACTATTGGAGAGCGCCGTCACAAACTCGCGGTCGGACATATCGTTGGAAAGAATCGCCCAGCGGAAAAAGTCCCTGCAACCACCGGTGCCGCACATGTTGGTGATGCTCCACACCATGCCCTTGACGCAATCGGCGCGGCCCGAAATATCAATGCCCAGGCCGCTCTTGAGCCACGCCTCGGTCACCGCATAGTACGAGTTGTACGCATAGGCATCTTGAAGTGCTGAGAACTCAACAGGATCGGTGTTGTACGCACCTTGGAAGGCATCCTGAGCGATATGGCCCAACTCGGTGAGCTGACCGTTCTCGTACATGGCATTGCTCGTGTTGGAAATCTCGCTGCCGCGATCAATCGCATCCTTGAGCATGCTGTATTTTTCGGGGTTGTAGTTGTAGGCCTGCTTCATAAACGGAATGAGCGACCAACGACGGTCGAACTGGTAATAACCCAGCGCGTTATAGCCGTCACCGTACGAAAAGCCCTGGTTGTAGTTGCCATGGCTCTCGTACTTGGTAAAGTACTTCATCTCGGGAGTCACGTTGACAAACGAAACGCCCTGGACCGACCTCAGCACGCCCGAGAAGGACTGCTGGGTGTAGGGACCCTTATCGATATCGGTGGCATCCGAGGCAACGCCCGGCGTGGGCTCCTCGGCAGCGGCGGGTGCCGGCGCGGAAACGGCGCCAAACGAAAGCGCCAACGTCAGGCCCGCGACAATAGCAGAATGCTTGGGCTGCATAAGATCCTCCCTGCATTGGTGTAGTTAAAGTTCAGTTTGCAAAGATAAAAATCAGTATTGCAGCTCGCCCGTTGTTACACAACAACCCCTCGGTAAACGGCAACAACCCTCCGCGAAATCTTAAGGAATTAGACAAACTGGTCGTCGGGCGCCAACAGAAGCTCGCCGTAACGTTTCGTCAGCCCGTCTCTCAACTGACAGAAAGCGGGAATATAGACGTTCAAGATGCGCTGAATCAAATCTTGAGCGAGCTTGTTGTCGTAGATATGGACGTTCGTATTGCGGTCTCTGAGCATATCCAGCCAGGCTGCCTCATCAATAAAGTGGTAGAATCGGTAGGACTCCTTCAAGATGGCACGAGGAGACCCCGACGCGGCAAGCGTGGCGCCCTCATACTCGAGCAGACGCTTAAGGAGCTTCCAGCTCAGTTCAAATTGAAGATTGAACTTATTAATCAATCCACTCTGAACAAAATCATTGTTGAGATCCTGATTGGGCGCATCCTCAAGATTCGCCAAGGCGCTAACAAAGTTCTCATATTTTTTCATACAGAATCACACCATCCTTGGCAATCTCATCGAGCAATTGCTGCGATAGGGACTCGTCGAGATTGACGACATCTACATCTAAAAGAGTATCAAGATGTTCCTCGATCAAATATGAGAAACGGCCGAAATCCCGGCAACCTGCTACGGCGATGTCAATATCGCTCTTGGGCAAGTTGTCGCCTCGAGCACGAGAACCAAACAACACGACCTTCTCGGCGTCACATTCCCGAGCAAAAACTTCGATTTGCTTGTACACCTTGTCGAGAGATGCCATTTGCACCCCTACAGCTTAATGTCAAAGTTGATCTCGGGGACGGCGGCTAGGTCGGCCAACGTCACGCCGTCGACGTACTTTTCAATCACGTCGTCCAGCCCGCGCCAGAACTTGACGGTCGAGCAAAGGTCGCTGCGGGTACAGCTATTGTCGATACCATCGCACGCCACCGGAGCCGTGCTGCCCTCGACGGCACGCAGGATGTCGCCGGCACGCACCTCGGCGGGGTCCTTGGCCATCATGTAGCCGCCGCCCTTGCCGCGCACGCTCTTAAGCAGGCCAGCCTTCATAAGCGGACGGACCAGCTGTTCCAGATACTTCTGCGAGATATGCTCGCGGTCGGCAACCTCGCGCAGGGCAATTTTGCCCTCGGCGTCACCGAGCGCCGCGATATAGATCATCAGCCGGAGGGCATAGCGGCCCTTGGAAGAAATGAGCATACCTACCCTCCCATCGCATCTGGGACAACATAACCAGGTCTGTTTGTCCCAAATCTTAAGTAAGTGGGACAAACAAACCTTGTTATTTTGTCCCACATCTAGAAATGTCGAGTGGATTAGTCGGGTTTTCCCTTGACTAACGCCGATCCCATAGTAACTTTATTCCGAGAAGATTCCTAGGGTTTAGTACACCTATGAGTACACCATATACAGAGAGGGACAGCATGAGCGCAAATCCGCTGCTTTCCATCGAAGGTCTGACCGCCTCCGTGGACGAAAAGACCATCCTCCACAACGTCAACCTCAACGTCGCTGCCGGCGAGACCCACGTGCTGATGGGACCCAACGGCGCCGGCAAGTCCACCCTCGGCCACCTGGTCATGGGCGACCCCGTTTACACGGTCAACGACGGCCGCATCGTCTTTGACGGCCAGGACATCACCGAGCTCACCACCGACAAGCGTTCGCGCGCCGGCCTGTTCCTGAGCTTCCAGGCCCCGGTCGAGATTCCGGGCGTGCCGCTGTCGAGCTTTTTGCGCGCCAGCATCGCCGGCCGCCCCGGCCTGGAGATGAAGGGCAAGGAGTTCCGCCGTCGCGTCAAGGAGCTCGCGGCCGAGCTCAACATGGATACCGCCTACCTCAACCGCGAGCTGGGCGTGGGCTTCTCGGGCGGCGAGAAGAAGAAGGTCGAGATGCTCCAGCTCCTGTTGCTGCAGCCCAAGCTCGCCATCCTCGACGAGACCGACTCGGGCTTGGACGTCGACGCGCTTTCCACCGTCAGCCACGGCATGGACGCCTACCGCAAGAGCTGCGACGGCTCCATGCTCATCATCACGCACAACACGCGCATCCTGGAGCACCTGGATGTCGACCGCGTCCACGTTATGGTCAAGGGTCACATCGTGCGCGAGGACGACGCTTCGCTCATCCCCTGGATCGACAAGAACGGCTTTGAGACCTTCGAGCGCGAGGCCGCCGAGCAGCGCGCCCAGGCCGAGTCCGCTGCTGCCGAGCAGCAGGCGTAAAGGGGCGACGCAATGACCAAGAACCGCACCGAGGTCGCGGACATCGACCGCAGCCTCTACGACTTCACCTATGGCGAGGAGGGATTCGAGCGCCTCGACGCCGGCATCACGCCCGACATCGTGCGCGAGATCAGCGCCAAGAAGGACGAGCCGCAGTGGATGCTCGACCTGCGCCTCAAGTCCCTCGAGATTTTCAACCGCTTCCCGGATCCGACGTGGGGCCCCTCCATCGAGGGCTTGGACATGGACAACATCGTCACCTACGTCAAGCCCAACACCGACCAAAAGCACGACTGGGAGTCGGTGCCCGACGACATCAAGAACACCTTTGAGCGCCTGGGCATCCCCGAGGCCGAACGCAGCTACCTGGCAGGCGTCGGAGCGCAGTACGACTCCGAGCTCGTCTACCACAACATGCAGGACACCGCCTCCAAGATGGGCATCGTCTACTCCGGCATCGAGGAGGCCCTGCACGACCCGCAGTGGGAGCCGCTCATCCGCGAGAAGTTTATGACGCTCATCCCGCCCACCGACCACAAATTTGCGGCCCTGCACGGCGCCGTATGGTCGGGCGGCTCGTTTGTCTACGTGCCCAAGGGCACCAAGCTCGATTTCCCGCTGCAGAGCTACTTCCGCCTTAACGCCAAGGGCGCCGGCCAGTTTGAGCACACGCTCATCATCGTCGAGGACGATGCCGACCTGCACTTCATTGAGGGTTGCTCCGCGCCCAAGTACAACGTGGCCAACCTCCACGCCGGCGCTGTCGAGCTTTTTGTGGGCAAGCGTGCGCACCTGCGCTACTCGACCATCGAGAACTGGTCCAAGAACATGTACAACCTCAACACCAAGCGTGCGCGCGTGGACGAGGACGGCGACATCGAGTGGATCAGCGGCTCCTTCGGCAGCCACGTGGGCTATCTCTATCCCATGAGCGTGCTCAACGGCCGTCGCGCCCGCTCGAGCTTTACCGGCATCACCTTTGCCGGCGCCGGGCAGAACCTCGACACCGGCTGCAAGGTCGTGCTCAACGCGCCCGAGACCTCGGCAACCGTCGAGACCAAGGGCATCTCCAAGAGCGGCGGCATCCAGACGTTCCGCAGCTCCATCGTGGCCACGCCTAAGGCCGAGGGCTCCAAGGCAACCGTGAGCTGCCAGTCGCTCATGCTCGACGACCAGAGCCGCTCCGACACTATTCCGGCCATGGACATCCGCGCCAAGAATGTCGACATCGGCCACGAGGCCACCATCGGCCGCATCGGCGACGACAAGGTGTTCTACCTGATGAGCCGCGGTATCTCGGAGGAAGAGGCCCGCACCATGATCGTCAACGGCTTTGCCAACCCGGTCTCCAAGGAGCTGCCGCTGGAGTACGCCGTCGAGATGAACAACCTGATCAAGCTCGAGATGGAAGGAGCGATCGGATAATGAAACAGACCACCAACACCGCTGCTACCACCCTTGAGCAGGTCAATGCGATGCCGGCTGCCACTTGGGGTTGGCTCAAGATGAACCAGACCAAGCTTGAGCTTTCCGACGAGCTCGCCGCCGCTCCCGCCGAGGCCGTTGAGGTCGAGGGCCTGGACGAGCAGTTTGCCGGCTCGGCCGACGCCTTCGACGCCGCCATGGAAGCCATGGCCGAGCGCTTCCCCGAGCGCCGTGTCTCCGCCCACGGCGACGCCGCCGACCGCGCCCGCATCACGCCCGAAACCGAGCTCGACGTGCCCGCCACCTCCATCTACCAGGCCGGCGCCATCAAGCTCGAGGAGGAGCTCTCCCCCGCTGAAGCCTTCGAGACTGGCATGGGCGAGGCTGCCTACACCTATCTGACCGAGCACGCCGCCAAGCGCATCGTCATCGATGTGCCCGCATACCAGCACGCCACGGTTACCGTGCGCGTGAGCGGTGTCGATGCCGCCGCGGCCATCGCCGCCATCGACGTCGTCGTCCGTCCCCAGTCGACGCTCGACCTGCAGATCGCCCTGGACTCCCCCGTTGCCGGCGAGGGAGTCGTGGGATCCGTGCTGCGCGTGTGCGCCCACGAGTACGCCACCGTCAACGTGGCCTGCACGCAGACGCTCGACGATTGCTGGATCGCACTCGACGACACCGGCCTGTTCCTGGACGAGGGCGCGCGCGTCAACGTGCAACACACCGTCCTGGGTGCCGGCGCCAGCGCCACCGGCCTTGCCGGCGACCTGCTGGGCGATACCGCCAAGGTCACCATCGATACTGACTACCTGGGCGCCCGCGAGCAGGTGCGCGACTTTAACTACGAGCTGCGCCACCGCGGTCGCAAGACCGAGTGCGAGATCGACGCCAACGGCGTACTGACCGGCACGTCCAAGAAGGTCTACCGCGGCACCATCGACCTCGTGCACGGCTGCAAGGGTGCCGTCGGCACCGAGCGCGAAACCGTGCTGTTGGCCAACAAGGGCGTCGACAACAAGACCGTCCCCGTCATTCTCTGCGACGAGGACGACGTTGCCGGCAACCACGGCGCCACCATCGGTCACGTCCGCGACGAGCAACTGTTCTACCTCGCCTGCCGAGGCCTTGACCAAAACGCCGCCGAGGACCTGTTCATCCGCGCCAAGTTGGAGGACGCCGCGCTTTCCGCCACCGACGAGCGCACCCGCGCCGCCGTCGTCCGCCTGGGCAACAACCTGATCGACAACTTTGAAGAGGAGCTCGCATGATCGACACCGAGCACGTTAAATGCGATACCTGCACTGCCCCCGAGCCCATGGAGCTCGACGCCAGCGACGAGGCTTCGCGCGGCTGGCCCACCGTAGACATCGAGACCAACCCCTACAAGGCGCAATTCCCGCTTTTCCAGCAGCACCCCGAGATCGCCTTCCTCGATAGCGCCGCCACCGCGCAGCGCCCTGCCTGTGTGCTCGACGCCGAGCGCGACTTCTATCAGTGCATGAACGCCAACCCCCTGCGTGGCCTGTACTCGCTGTCCGTCGAGGCAACCGACGCCATCGCGAAGGTCCGCCAGCAGATCGCCGACCTCATCGGCGCCTCACAGGCCAACGAGGTCGTCTTCACCCGCAACACGAGCGAGTCGCTCAACCTGGTCGCCAAGAGCTTTGCGCCCACAGTGCTCAAACCGGGCGACGAGGTCGTCATCACCATCATGGAGCACCACTCCAACCTAATCCCGTGGCAGCAGGTCTGCCGCGAAACCGGCGCCAAGCTCGTCTACCTCTACCCCACTAAGACCGGCCAGCTCACCACCGAGGAGGTTCTTGCCAAGGTTGGTCCCAAGACCAAGATTCTGGCCGTGGGTCAGGTTTCTAACGTGCTGGGCGTCGAGAACCCGGTCAAGAACCTCGGCAAGCTCGTGCACAAGTACGGCGGCTATCTGGTCGTCGACGGCGCGCAGTCGCTGCCGCACATGCCGGTCAACGTGGCCGACCTGGGCGCCGACTTCTTTGCCTTTAGCGCGCACAAGGCCATGGGCCCCATGGGCATCGGCGTGCTGTGGGGCAAGATGGACCTGCTCAACGCCATGCCGCCCATGCTTACCGGCGGTGAGATGATCGACTCGGTCACCGAGCAGGATGCCGTCTGGGCGCCCGTCCCCGAGAAGTTCGAGGCCGGCACGCAGGACGCCGCCGGCATCTTCGCCACGGGTGCGGCACTCGACTACCTGGTCAACACGGTGGGTTACGAGAACATCCAGGCACGCGAGCAGGCACTCGTCCACTACCTGATGGGCGAGCTCATGCAGCTCGACTTTGTCCAGATCATCGGCTCCATCTATTGGGACAACCACCACGGCGTTGTAAGCTTTAACGTCAAGGGCATCCACCCGCACGACGTCGCGAGCATCATGGACATGGACGGCGTCTGCATCCGCGCCGGCCACCACTGCGCGCAGCCGCTGCTCACCTGGCTGGGCGTCGAGAACCTCGCCTGCTGCCGCGCCAGCGTGGCCTTCTACAACGACAAGGCCGATATCGACAAGTTCATCGCCGGTCTGCATCACGTTTGGAGCACGTTCAATGGGTAATCTGTACACCTCCACCACGTTTATGGAGCACAACTCACACCCCGACTACAAGTACGAGATGGATGCCCCCACGCACGAGCACGACGGCATCAACCCCAGCTGCGGCGACGAGCTCACCTTGCAGCTACGTGTCGAGAACAACGTGATCGAGGAGGCCTCGTTTACCGGCCACGGCTGCGCCATCAGCCAGGCCAGCGCCGACATCATGGCCGACCTCATCACCGGCGAGACGGTCGAGGAAGCACGTCGCTTGGCAGGGCTCTTCCTCGCCATGATCCGCGGCGAGCAGCTCTCCGAGGAGGACCTGGAAGATCTGGACGAGGCCGCTCAGCTCCAGGACATCTCGCACATGCCCGCCCGCGTTAAATGCGCCGAGTTAGCCTGGCGCACCCTCGACGGCATGCTCGAGGGGCAAACAAACCAGTAGTTTATGCCCCGAATCCAAGGTTTTTGATTGCCGAGCCGCCCGATACGGGCGGCTCTGTTTTTACCTAATGAGCGCGAACGCACAAAGTCCGCGCGTCCGGCGCCCCGTCTGACATTTGCCACACAGCCAGACGCGAGCACGGGCGTTTTCCACAGCACCAAAGGCCTGCGGCAGGGCCCCGGGCCCGCCAAGCAATGCGCCAAGCCCCGTTCTGCGAAGCTCCGACTCGCTTCGCGCCTGCAGCAGACGGGTCCCATAGGGAGCGGCGTGCATTTTTGCGAGTATTCAGCACGCCAAGCTGTGTGTATACGCATCGAAAGCGTTAATCAACGTCTTTAGGCGCATATATATTGTGTTTTAGAACAAGCATCGCGGTCTGACGGGACGCAGGCACGTGCTTCGGGGGCGCAACGGCGGGAATCAATAGCTTCGGGACCCGTATGTTGCAAGATTGCGGCGGTGCCGACAGCAACACGATGCTGAAAACTCCGTTTTTTGCACGGCGCAGACGGGGGTAGGCATGGGCAAACCCGGACCGAGCCGTTATTTTATGCAAGATGGCGATTTTTCTATGCATATTAAGAAGTGCAGTTACCGTACCAAGCTTTTAGAACAATGGTTGTGGCATATGGGCGACCCCAGCTGCGGTGCACAGGCAGTCCTACGCCACGTTTCGGCCAGTCTGCACCGCCGTTCGTGCACAGGCACGCACGATACGAGAAACGGTACTTTTGCCAATCCCCGTATATCGCTCAATCTGACGCACCGTAAAACCGGCATCGTGCAATCCAAGAATGACGATATTGCGCTGCGCCGACGGCGCGGCTTTAACCCCGTGGAGCGGAACCCCGAGGCTCTTCGCCATCTTGTCGGCAAAGGCGTGGCGTTCCCATTCCGTCTCTTTCATATCGCACAGCGCTGGCTCACTGCCGTCGGGCGCCGAAAGCGAATAGGCAATAAAGCCCTCGGCAGAACCAAAAAGCTCAAGCACGCAAGAAGGATCAGAAAATCCCCTCGCGACATCGGCCGCGTCACCGTCGTAAGCGCACAAATGCTCCGCAAAGCTACTCCAGGGATAACGCTCTATTAGGCTAACGCCCGCCTCCTGCGGATCGGCGTGTACGGAGCGAATAGCCTCCATCACCTGCCAGTCGGTATCGAGCGAGCGCCGGTCAAAACGGTTCTGGAACAGATGCCCTGTGCGCCCCGTGCGTTTATTGAACCGCCGCGCGTACGTCAAAAGCAACCGGTGCATCGCCGCGCTCATCCTGTCCTCGTAATCTGTAAGCACCAAATGCACGTGATTGCCCATAAGGCACCAGGCGATAACCGTCACACCCTCCTCGCAGCAGCACTCGCGCATCAGCTCCAAAAACTCCCACCGGTCTTCATCGCCCTCAAAGATGAGCTGTTTGCCCACACCGCGAGCACAGACATGGTAAAAGCCGGTAACCGTTCTCCAAACGCGCTGCATGGCGCTCCCTTCGCCGGGATCTGCTTGCCATCCAATACAGCACGATTGAAGCGTGCCATCAAAACATTCACGCAAAACAATGCACTCGCGCGGCCAAAGGCAGCAAACAGGCGGCGAACGGCACCGTTGCAACAGGTCAACCCCTGCAACGCTTACAAGAGCCGACCAAAAGCCAGCCAAAGACGGACCCCCTCTACGGAGGTTCGCGACCACAGAACATAGAGTTAAACCGTTTCAATTAAAACTTCCGGACTTCTCGCTACGAAAACTGAGCCGTTCGCCGAATATTCCGTGCATTTCGCGGTATTATAGGGGCTGCATGTCATGTCCCTTTCGAAGGGTCGCCCGGCAATCGCCAGCCACGACCCCCAGACGGGACGCCAACACGATAGAGAGGAGAGGCATGCAGTACTCACAGGAAGTGGAGAACATGTGCCCCGTTGCCAAGGGTGCATACCACGGCCCCGCACCCATCCCCGAGGAGGGCAAGTGGGTCCAGGCTAAGGAGATTTCCGACATCTCCGGTCTTACGCACGGTGTGGGTTGGTGCGCACCTCAGCAGGGCGCCTGCAAGCTCACGCTGAACGTCAAGGACGGCATCATCGAGGAGGCCCTCGTTGAGACCATCGGCTGCTCGGGCATGACCCACTCTGCCGCCATGGCTTCCGAGATCCTTCCCGGCAAGACCATCCTCGAGGCCCTCAACACCGACCTCGTCTGCGACGCCATCAACGTTGCTATGCGCGAGATCTTCCTGCAGATCGTTTACGGCCGCAGCCAGACCGCGTTCTCCGAGGGCGGCCTGCCCGTGGGCGCCTCCCTCGACGACCTCGGCAAGGGCCTTCGCTCTCAGGTCGGCACCATGTTCGGTACCAAGGCCAAGGGCGCTCGTTACCTCGAGCTCGCTCAGGGCTACGTCACCCGCATGGCTCTCAACGACAAGAACGAGATCATCGCATTCGAGTTCCTGAACCTCGGCAAGTTCACCGACGCCGTCAAGGCCGGCAAGACCCCCGAGGAGGCCATCGCTGGCGCTATGGGCCACTATGGTCAGTGGGAGAACGCTGCCAAGTACATCGACCCGCGCACCGACGAGGAGACTCACTCCGTCGCCAGCGTGTTCCCGGTTCACGAGTAGAAAGGGAGGGAAATAACTATGACTGTTACGTTCGAAGGTTACGAGCGCCGCGCTGACAAGATCAACAAGTGCCTCGCCGACAACGGCATCGCCTCCCTCGAGGAAGCTCTGCAGATCTGCACCGACAAGGGCTTCAACCCGCGTGAGATCGTCAACAACACCCAGTCCATCGCCTTCCAGAACGCCGAGTGGGCCTACACCCTCGGTTGCGCTCTCGCTGTCAAGCGTGGCGCCAAGTCCGCTTCTGAGGCTGCCGCCATCATCGGCGAGGGCATCCAGGCCTTCACCGTTCCCGGCTCCGTCGCCGAGGACCGCAAGGTCGGTCTGGGCCACGGCAACCTGGGCGCTATGCTGCTCTCCGACGACACCGAGTGCTTCGCCTTCCTGGCCGGTCACGAGTCCTTCGCTGCCGCTGAGGGCGCTATCGGCCTGGCTCTGAACGCCAACAAGGCTCGTAAGAAGCCGCTGCGCGTCATCCTCAACGGTCTGGGCAAGGACGCTGCTCAGATCATCGCCCGCATCAACGGCTTCACCTACGTGAAGACCCAGTTCGACTACTTCACGGGCGAACTCAAGGTCGTCGAGACCATCCCCTACTCCGATGGTCCCCGCGCCGCCGTCAACTGCTACGGCGCCGACGACGTCCGCGAGGGCGTTGCCATCATGTGGCACGAGAACGTCGACATCTCGATCACCGGTAACTCCACCAACCCCACGCGCTTCCAGCACCCCGTCGCTGGCACCTACAAGAAGGAGCGCCTCGAGGCTGGCAAGAAGTACTTCTCCGTCGCTTCTGGTGGCGGCACTGGTCGTACCCTGCACCCGGACAACATGGGCGCCGGCCCTGCCTCTTACGGCATGACCGACACCATGGGCCGTATGCACTCCGACGCCCAGTTCGCCGGTTCTTCCTCCGTGCCTGCGCACGTTGACATGATGGGTCTCATCGGCATGGGCAACAACCCCATGGTCGGTGCCACCGTCGCCTGCGCTGTCGCCGTCGAGGAGGCCCTCAAGGCCTAATCGCGCCCGCGCGATGCTCATATAGTTGAGCTTTGGAGCCGCTACCCACCCAGGTAGCGGCTCTTTTTGTTTGCGCTGTCGCAGGGTAGCTAATGCCGATATATCAGTTGGGGCGAAATACAAGATGTGATGAGATGGAGCGTCAGAGCGTCCATGACGCCCACCTGCCATATTTGCCCTTTACCGATTTGCCGAGTCTTTGCGGCCCCATTGCCGATCACCCGTGCGACAATGCGCCGGACGAGAAAGGAATCCGATGGAATCGACTGATGTACTGGTAATTGGATCTGGCATTGCGGGCCTTTGCGCCGCCATCGAAGCGGCACGCACGGGTGCAACCGTCACTGTGGCAAGCGCCGGCAAGACTATGAGTGGATCGAGCTTCTTCCCCGGAACCTGGGGCCTAGGGCTTATCGGACCCGTTAACGAAGACGACGAGCAGGACCTCATCGACACCATCCTGGCCGTCGGCGGCGGCGTTGCCGACCCCGAACTCGTCCAAGCGTTCGTCCACGGCATTCCCCAAGCGATTGACTGGCTCGAGCAAGACCTGGGCGTTGAGCTCCAGCGTCCGCAAAGCGCCAAGAGTGCTCAACAAAAGCAATTTATCCCCTGCTTTGACCACAAGACGCGCATGTGGCGCGGCCTCACCCGCAAGCCCCTTGAGGACGCTCTGACGACCTGGATCGAGTCGCTCGGCATTCGCCTGCTCCCCCGCCATGAGCTTATCGACCTTGTTGAGGACACGAACGGCAGAATAACCGGAACCGTACTCTACGACCTTACCGAAAATCGAATCGTGCCCTTTGCTGCCAAGGCCACGGTCATCGCAGCCGGTGGCACAGGCGGCCTGTTCGAGCGCAGCCTTACGTCGGCTGATGTGCTCAGTTCCTCGCAGGCCATCGCGCTGGCGCACGGCGCAACACTTACTAATATAGAGTTCATGCAGATGATGCCCGGCTTCATCGAGCCCAGGCGTAACTTGGTCTTCAATGAGAAAACCTGGCGCTACGTGCACGTAGACCAGCCGGTAGATATTGCCGACGACAAGCTGGACGACCTGCTCGAGCAGCGCTCTGGATATGGCCCTTTCACTTCGCGCCTGGCCTCCCGCGCTATCGATCTCGTCATCGATCAGGCAGGTGCCGAAGGCCTGGCACTCCACTACAACTTCCCCCGCGAGGATGTCCCAGAGTTTGTGCAGGCCTTTGCTACGTGGCTGCAAGACGAGCACGGCATCGCTCCGACTGACGAGATGCGCGTTGCGATGTATGCCCACGCCGCTAATGGCGGCATCAAGATCGATAAGACCGCGCACACGGGCGTTGAGGGCCTCTACGCTTGCGGCGAGGCGACAGGCGGCATGCACGGCGCCGACCGCATTGGTGGCTTGTCAAGCGCCAACGGCATCGTATTCGGACGCATCGCAGGCGCATCAGCAGCCCTTGCAGCACAGAAAGAGCCTGAGGCAGCCCTGAAGGCGGATATCGCCCTCCCCCAGTACGGCATAGCCGCAACAGATGCCGATTGCCTGACACAAAGCCTTAGGCACACGATGAGCACCTATTGCATGATCAACCGCACCGAGACGGGCCTATCCGAGGCACTACACGAGCTTGAGGGCTTAAAGACGGAGGCAACGACCTTGAGCACACAGAAAGCCCAGGACAGCGAAGTCGCAGCCCTCGCCCGCCTGCAATCGCAGATTCGACTAGCACAGGAAATGGTCAAAGCCATGCGCAAGCGAACTGAAAGCCTAGGTTCGCACTTTCGAGCGGACTAAATCGATTCTCACTTTGAGTTTGATCACAACTTCTCAACATGCATCGAGCCCCGTAAGCATGATTCCCCTAAGGAGAACACGCCTACGGGGCTTTAGCCGTGTTTCCCTAAGGGAATCACGGTGCAGATTACTCAGCTCCGCGCCCTTTCGGGTTCGACCCCATGCGTGGTCAACAAAAAAGCGACCAGCCTGAGCCAGCCGCTTTAACAATCTTTGGGTGGGCCGTCAGGGGGTCAGCCTGCTGCGCAGGCGGTCGCTGCGGCGCTTCGCGCCTTGCGCGCTGCGCTGGCAAATGCTTACGCATTTCCTCAGCTCCGCGCCCCGACGGGTTCGACCCCATGTGAGGTTAACAAAAAAGCGACCAGCCTAAGCCAGTCGCTTTAACATGCTTTGGGTGGGCCGTCAGGGGGTCGAACCCTGGACCTTGGGATTAAGAGTCCCCTGCTCT
>CAUASQ010000002.1 GCA_958431945.1 uncultured Collinsella sp.
CGTTCGAGAGGAGAACATCATGGCTGAGGAGAAGAAGACGTATAAGTTCGTGTGCATCGTTTGTGGCTACGAGGTTGAGGTCGACACGCCCGAGCTGCCCGAGGACTACGTGTGCCCGGTCTGCGGCGTCGGTCCCGATCAGTTTGAGCTCGTCGAGGAGTAGCTCGCAGACACACGGCGAAAGCCGAACATAGCTCTGTCCAAGGGCCTCGGTCGAATTCTCGCCCGGGGCCCTTTTCCTCCGCCCCCAAGGGATCGCGGTTGCTGTTGGCCGATCCTGTCTGTTGTGAGTCCGGCCGACCTTTTGTCTTAATCTGTAACGTCTAACGGCTCAAAACGGGTCTTCCTGTTACAGATCGAGACAAACCAAAACCGTCCGGCAGAAGGTCTCAATCTGTAACATCTAACGGTGAAAATTGGGTCCACTTGTTACAGATTGAGACAAACGGAGCTGTCCCTCGGAATGATCTCGATCTGTAACATCTAGACATCAAAAGCGGCTCTAGATGTTACAGATCGAGACGTTTGCCTAGATAGGTGCCCCGCCCCATTACATCCCTGTCAACAACACGACATCGAGAATCGTCACGACGGCGCCAATCCCTACGAGCAGCGCGTTGAGCGGGCGCGAATTGGCGTATTTGCCCATAACGCGGGGTGAACTGGTGAGCCGTATGAGCACAAAGACCGTAATCGGTAGCTGAAGCGACAGCAGTGCCTGACTCCAGATGAGACCTTCAAAAGGATTTGGGACGACCAGGCACGCCGTCACTGCGCCGACGAAACAGGCCGCCACCCCGATCGAGGAATGTCGGTCGTGGATATCGTATTCCTCGTCGAACATGCCCGCAGTGATGGTTCCCGCCGCCATGCCCGCCGTCACGCTACTCGAGAGGCCCGCGAACAGCAGCGCTACCGCAAAGATGGTCGAGCTCGCCGGGCCCAAGATGGGGGAGAGCGTGGCCGCTGCGACGGCGAGGTCGTCTACGACCATGCCGTGCGCAAAGAAGGTCGTTGCGGCCAGGATGACCATGGCCGAGTTGATTGCCCAGCCCACGCCCATCGAAAAGAGCGTGTCGAAGAGCTCGTAGCGCAGACGCTCTTCGATAACCTGCTCGCCTTGGCCTTCGAAGTGCATGGATTGGATGACCTCGGAGTGCAGAAAAAGGTTGTGTGGCATAACGACCGCACCCAGGACACTCACGATAATCGCGGCAGAGCCAGTGGGCATACTGGGCGTGATCCAGCTTGCGGTTGCTTGCGGCCAGTCGACTTTGACCAGCGCGAGCTCTGCTAAAAACGAGAGTCCTACCACACCCACGAAGGCGATGATCCAGCGTTCGGCGCGCTTGTAGGAGCTCGTCATGAGCATCGCCATCGATACTGCCGCCACGATGACGCAACCCGCGCGCACGGGCAGCCCAAAGAGCATTTGAAGGGCAATCGCGCCACCCAGGACTTCGGCCATGGCGGTGGCGACAGTCGCGAGATAGGCACTGGCGAGTACCGTGCGTCCAACGAAGCGGGGGAGGTAACGTGTCGTGGCCTCGGCAAGGCAGGTGCCCGTGGCGATACCCAGGTGCGCCGCGTTGTGCTGCAGCACAATGAGCATAATCGTGGACAGCGTGACGATCCACAGCAGCGCGTAGCCAAACTGCGAGCCCGCGGCCATATTGGAGGCCCAGTTGCCCGGGTCGATAAAGCCGACGGTCACGAGCAGCCCGGGGCCGATATGCCGCGCGATGTCTAGACCTCCGTGACCGCCGGTGCGTCGGGAGCCAAAGTGTTGTTTGAGATGGTTGAGCATGGTGCGCTCCTGTGTGCCGTTTGCTTGACGCCGCAAAGGATACCCGTTTTAAGCTTAAAAGTTAACCAAGACTAACAAAATTGTTGTATTTGAATGGGATGGTGAAAGGGGGCTGCCGAAATGTCTCGATCTGTAACAACTAGGGATGGAAATTGGGTCTAGGTGTTACAGATCAAGACAGGAAGAAATGGTCCTATGGAAAATCTCGATCTGTAACAGCTGACCGCCAAAACCGGCCCTTCATGTTACAGATTGAGACATTCGGAACCGTCTCTCGAAAACATCTCAATCTGTAACAGTTAGTCGTCGAAATTGGGTCTTACTGTTACAGATTGAGATGTTTGAAGAGGTGAGTTTGCAGGCCGAACTTGGGGCCTATGTTGTCGCCCTTGAGGTCGGCGGTGTCCACTCGTAGGGCGTGCGTTACGCGATTGTTTCGAAACGGGTGGGAAACACAACGGGCCGGCGATGCTCCTAGTATGCCTATTCAACTGACTGTCTAATATCTAGGGGAGGATCGCGATGCAGGCAGATTCCGCTCAGCAGCAGGGCCTTTACCGCCCCGAATTCGACCACGATGCATGTGGTATCGGCGCGCTTGCCGATATCAACGGTGAGCGCCATCACCAGATTCTGGACGATGCGCTGTCCATTCTGGTCAACTTGGAGCACCGCGGCGGCACGGGACTCGAGAAGAACACTGGCGACGGCGCTGGCATCCTGTTCCAGGTTCCGCATCACTTTTTCCGTAAAGAGGCTCAAAAGTGCGGCCAGATTCTGCCGGCAGAGGGCGACTATGGCGTGGCCATGCTGTTCTTTCCGCAGGACGACAAGGGCGTAGAGGATGCCCGCCGCGTGTTTGAGGAGGGCTGTGCCGAGGCCGGCGTGCCGCTACTCTTTTGGCGCGAGGTGCCGGTCGACCCGCACGACCTGGGCGAGACGGCCCGCGCTTGCATGCCAACCATCCTGCAGGCCTTCCTGGGCCGCCCCGACGACACGCCGGCGGGCGACGCCTTCGAGCGCCGTCTGTATGTGTGCCGCCGCACCATCGAGAAGAAGGCCGACGCCGAGTTTGCCCTGCGCGACAAGATCTTCTATGTGTGCTCCATGAGCTCGCGCACCATCGTGTACAAGGGCATGCTTGTGGCCACGCAGATGCGGCGCTTCTTCATCGACCTCAACGACGCCGCCGTCAAGACGGCCGTGGCGCTCGTCCACTCGCGCTACTCCACCAACACCACGCCCAGCTGGGAGCGCGCGCACCCCAACCGCTTTATCATCCACAACGGCGAGATCAACACCCTCAAGGGCAACGTCAACTGGATTCGCGCCCGCGAACCCAACCTGTACAGCCCCGTGCTGCAACATGATCTTGAGCGCGTGATGCCCATCATCAACCGCGAGGGCTCCGATTCCGCGATTCTGGACAACGTGCTTGAGTTCCTGGTCATGAACGGTCGCCCGCTCACGCGTGCCGCATCCATGCTGCTGCCCGAACCGTGGGACCACAACGACAGTCTGAGCGAGGAGCGCCGCGCCTACGACGCCTACCAGTCCATGCTCATGGAGCCGTGGGACGGCCCGGCCGCCATCGCCTTTACCGATGGCCGCACACTGGGTGCCGCTCTCGACCGCAACGGTCTGCGCCCCGCCCGCTACTATGTGACGCGCGACGGTCGCTTTATGCTGGCAAGCGAGGTGGGCACCATCGAGGTGAGCCCCGAGAACATCCTGACGAGTGGCTGCCTGGGACCGGGCCAGATGCTCGAGGTCGATTTTGCCCGCGGCCGCGTGATCTACAACGACGAGCTGCGCGCCCGCTATGCCAAGGAAAAGCCCTACCGTGATTGGATTGCCGAGGAGACGCTGACCGTTGACGCGCTCGATGAGCCCGTTGCGGCAACGCCCGCCGAGGACGCCGAGGTGCCCGCCGCCGTGCGCATGGCCAAGCTCGGCTACCACTGGGATGACGTCGACGAGGTCGTGCGTCCCATGGCCCAGCAGGGCAAGGCCCCGCTCGCCTCGATGGGCATTGACGCGCCGCTGGCCTGCCTGTCCAAGAAGACGCGTTCGTTCTTTGACTACTTCTATCAGCTGTTCGCCCAGGTCACGAATCCGCCGATCGATGCCCTTCGCGAGCATATGGTGACTTCGACCACGCTCTACCTGGGCAACCACGGCAACCTGCTCGAGGACTCCCGTACGGCCTGCCAGCTGGTGCGCCTGGAGCGCCCGCTGCTCAACGAGGAGGAGTTCGACCGCATCTGCGCCATCGACCGTGTTGGCTTTAAGACCCGCCGTTTCCGTGCCGTCTACCGTCGCGATGCCGACGAGGGCGCGCTGCAGGCTGCGCTCAAGCTGCTTGCCGAGGACGTTGAGGCTGCGGTCCGCGACGGCGTGAACATCGTGGTGTTGAGCGATCGTGCCGCTGCGGGCGAGGTGCCCGTGCCGTCGTTGCTCGCCGTGGGCTGCGTGCACAACCACCTGATTCGCGCCGGCGTGCGTACCTTTGCCGACATCGTGGTGGAGTGCGGCGACGCCGTGTCTCCGCACGACTTTGCGGCACTGGTGGGCTACTCCGCGAGCGGCATCTACCCGTACAACGCACATGCGTGCATCCGCGATCTGGCGGCACACGGCGACCTGGACGTGACGGCCGAGCAGGGCATCGCCAACTACAACAAGGCTGCGACCGCCGGCATCGTCTCCATCATGTCCAAGATGGGCATCTCTACGGTGCAGAGCTACCATTCGGCGCAGATCTTCGAGGCCGTGGGCTTTACGCCGGAGTTCGTCAACGCGTACTTCGCCGGCACGGTGAGCCGTGTGGGCGGTATGGGTGTCGAGGACGTCGAGCGCGAGCAAAACGAGCGCTATGACGCCGCGCTCGCTATCCTTAAGAGCCCGGCTCCCGATCAGCTGCCCACGCTGGGTCTGACCAAGTGGCGCCCGCTCGGCGGCGAGGATCACCTGATCGACCCTCAGACCGTCTACCTGCTCCAGACCGCCTGCCGTGAGGACAGCTACGACACCTTTAAGGAGTACAGCGCCCGCCTGCACCGCACCGGCCGTGCCGTGCGCTTGCGCGACCTGCTGGACTTTGATGCCAGCGGTCGCACGCCGGTTTCGCTCGACGAGGTGGAGCCTGCGCTCAATATCGTCCGCCGCTTTAACACCGGCGCCATGTCGTATGGCTCCATCAGCAAAGAGGCGCACGAGTGCATGGCCATCGCCATGAACCGCCTGCACGGCCGTTCCAACTCGGGTGAGGGCGGCGAGGACCCGCGTCGCGAGACCCCGCTGGCTAACGGTGACTCCAAGAATTCCGCCATCAAGCAGGTGGCAAGCGCGCGCTTTGGCGTGACGAGCCGCTACCTGTGCAGCGCCTTCGAGATTCAGATCAAGATGGCCCAGGGCGCCAAGCCAGGCGAGGGCGGCCACCTGCCCGGCAAGAAGGTCTACCCCTGGATCGCCGAGGTCCGTCAGTCCACGCCCGGCATCGGCCTGATCTCGCCTCCGCCGCACCACGACATCTACTCCATCGAGGACCTGGCAGAGCTGATCTTCGATCTTAAGAACGCCAACCCCGGCGCGCGCGTGTCGGTCAAGCTGGTCAGCGAGGCCGGCGTCGGCACCATCGCCACCGGCGTGGCCAAGGGCGCTGCCGACAAGATCTTGATCAGCGGCCACAATGGCGGCTCGGGTGCCGCTGCTCGCGACTCTATCTGGCACGCAGGTCTGCCGCTGGAGCTTGGCCTTGCCGAGGCTCAGCAGACGTTGCTGCAAAACGGCCTGCGCTCCCGCGTGGTGCTCGAGGCCGACGGCAAGCTCATGGACGGCACCGATGTCGCCGTCGCCTGCCTGCTGGGTGCCGAGGAGTTTGGCTTTGCGACCATGCCGCTCATCTCCATGGGCTGCCTCATGCAGCGCGACTGCCAGCAGGATACCTGCCCGGCCGGCATCGCTACGCAAAACTGCCGCCTGCGTCGCGGCTTCCGCGGCAAGCCAGAGCACGTCGAGCACTTTATGCTCTTTGTTGCCGAGCAGCTGCGCGAGGTCATGGCGAGCCTGGGCTTCCGCACCGTCGACGAGATGGTCGGCCATCCCGAGTGCCTGCGCCAGATCGAGGTCCCGGGCAACCGCAAGGCCAACCTGCTCGATCTGTCGCCCGTGCTGGCAAGCGCGACCTGTGAGTTCGGTGCCCATATTCCGGGCGCCGACGGTCGCCACTTCCTGCCGCAGATGGCCGCGAACAGCGAGCTCGACAAGACGCTCGACTCTACGTTGTTTGTGCCCTATACGGCCGATGCCCGTGCGCACCTGCGCCCGATTCGCTTCCGCGCCGACATCGCCAACGTCAACCGTTGCGTGGGCACCATCTTGGGCAACGCGGTGACCAAGGCGCATCCCGAGGGCCTGCCCGCCGGCTCCATTACCATCGATTGCGATGGTTCGGCCGGTCAGAGCTTTGGCGCTTTCCTGCCGCGCGGCATTACGCTCAACGTGTGCGGCGACGCCAACGACTACTTTGGCAAGGGCCTTTCGGGCGGCGAGGTGTCGGTGCGCCCCAACCCGCATGCGACCTACAAGTTCGACGAGAACATCATCGTGGGCAACGTTGCGTTCTTTGGCGCCACGAGCGGTCGCGGCTTCATTAACGGCCTGGCCGGCCAGCGCTTTGGCGTACGCAACTCCGGTGCCACGGTGGTGGTCGAGGGCTGCGGCAACCATGGCTGCGAGTACATGACGGGAGGTCTGGCGCTCATCTTGGGCGAAGTCGGGCAGAATTTTGCCGCCGGCATGACAGGCGGCGTGGCCTATGTCTTTGATCAGTACGGCACGCTCAGTGCTCGCGTGAACCACGAGAGCGTGGAGCTCAAGGCCCCGACGGCCGGCGAGCTGGCGCAGATTCGCGAGCTCATCCAGGAGCACGTGGACGCGACGCAGAGCCCGCGCGGCATTAAGCTGCTCTACAGCTTTGAGACGATGAGCAAACACTTTGTGAAGGTCATTCCGACCGAGTACGAGCGCGTGTTGGCGATTGTCGCCGCCGCCGAGGCCATCGGTAAGACGCATGCGCAGGCCGAGGAGCTGGCGTTTGACATTGTGACCGGTCGCGCCGACGCCGCCGATGTCGCTCGCTTTGATGTGGCGGGTGGTGTCGCTGGCGCTGCGCCCACCACCGCCAGCTCTGTTGCTTCGACCAAAAAGGAGGCGTAAGTGCCATGGGTAAGCCCGGTGCTTTTCTTGATATCGATCGCGTGACCCACGAGCTGCGCCCCGTGGAGGAGCGCAGCCGCGATTTCGATCCGCTGTACGTGGAGCTCGACGACGATGCGCGCCGTGCCCAGGCGAGCCGCTGCATGATGTGTGGTGTGGCGTTTTGCCAGATGGGCGCGAGCTTTGGCAAGGCGCGCCCGAGCGGCTGCCCGCTGCACAATCTGATTCCCGAGTGGAACGAGCTAGTGTATCGCGGCCGCTGGGACGAGGCTGCCGAGCGTCTGTCACTCACCTCGCCTATGCCCGAGTTCACGAGCCGCGTGTGCCCGGCGCTGTGCGAGGCCGCGTGTAACCTGGGCTCGGTCGACGGCCAGCCCACGACGATTCACGACAACGAGCGCGCGATCAGCGACCATGAGTGGGCAAATGGCGGTCCGCGCCGCTTTGAGCCGGCAGGGGAGGGCGCGCCCACGGTTGCCGTGGTGGGTTCCGGCCCGGCTGGCCTGGTGGCAGCATGGGAGCTTGCGCGTCGTGGCGCCCGCGTGACGGTGTTTGAGCGTGACGATCGCCCGGGCGGCCTGCTCATGTACGGCATTCCCAACATGAAGCTCGAGAAGTCTGTGGTCGAGCGCCGCGTGGCGCTCATGCGCGAGCTGGGTATTGTCTTTGAGCTGGGCGCTGACGTTACGAACCCTGCGGTAGCGGCCAAGCTCAATGGCTTTGACGCCGTTGTGGTGGCTGCCGGCGCTCGTGCACCCCGCGGTCTTTCGGCTACGAATGTGGATGCCCCGGGCGTGGTGTATGCCGTGGACTACCTGACGGCTTCGACCGTCTCGGTGCTCGATGGCGGTGAGCCCGCGGTGAACGCGCGCGGCCTGGACGTTGTGGTCATTGGCGGCGGCGATACCGGCAACGACTGCGTGGGTACCGCGGTGCGCCAGGGTGCGCGTAGCGTGCGCCAGTTTGAGTTCCTGCCGGCCGCGCCCGATAAGCGCGCGGCGAGCAACCCTTGGCCGCAGTGGCCCAACGTTAAGAAGACCGACTACGGTCAGCAGGAGGCTATCGCTGCCATGGGCGGCGAGATGCGTGCCTGGGGCGTGGATACGCTCGAGGTACTGCTGGACAAGAAGGGCGCGGCAGCGGGCCTGCGCGTGGTCGATCTGGATTGGTCGGTCGGCAAGCCCGAACGCATTGCGGGCTCCGAACACGAGGTGCCGGCGCAGCTGGTGCTCATCGCCTGTGGCTTTACGGGCCCGGAGCACAGCGTGTTCGATGCCGTCGACGTACCTGTTGCCACGGCGGGCCGTCCGTTGCCCGTGATGGTTTCCGAGGGCTCGCACCTTGCGGCCCGCGTGGATGGCATTGCTGCGGATGCCGCGCCGGTGTATGTGGCCGGTGATGCCCGCAACGGCAGCTCGCTCGTTGTGAACGCCATGGCCGATGCCCTGGCCTGCGCAGCCGAAGTCGCCGAGGCGCTGGAGCTGTAAAGTAGTCATTTAAGAACGTCCCCAATGACTAGTCATTTTTTGTCTAGTCGTTGGGGACACTCTTTGCGACCGATTTGTTCGTTTGTCGACGCGCGAGTGTCCATTCGGCGTCTTCTTGAGCTGTGGTCACCTGTTGTTTCTGTGGTGGCTGTGGGTATCTGGCTCAAAAGGACGGGTTGGCCGTCTATGTTTACCTGCGATTTTGTTGCGGTGCGCATTTTCGGTCAAGCTTTTAGTCAAGTGTTTGGTCAGCATCTGGTTTGCAGCCGGAGGCCTATTTTGCCCGCGCTGGTCGTGGCTGCCCACCCTCCTCGTAAGCTCAAATTGAGGTCCATCAGTTTGAGGAGGATGCCATGACTGATCACGTTTTAGACCGAGCACATCTGGCTGAAGCCGTCGGCAACGATATTGCCGACATGGCCCATTTTTGGATGCTGCGGAAGTTTCAGTTTTTGGAGCCGGCGCGCGAGCAGTTCGAGATCATTGTCGACCCGTGGCTCGGCTATTGCACCGAGCCTTCCCAAAACGAAATCATGGCCTACAACATGGCATTTACCGATTGGCTGCTCTTCGAGCGCCCCTATCGCCATGGCAAGACGCTGCTCGAGCTGTATGTTGATGAGCCGCCGGCATCGCTTTCGCCTGCCTCGCTCAAGCGGCTCGAGCAGGTGCGCGACACACAGTATTTCTCGCGCTTTGGCATTTTGGACAAGGATCCTGCGAACGGCATGGTTGCGCTGAAGGATACGCGCACCGACCGTCGCTTTGATGTCTACGACCCGCATATCGTGCAAAAGGAGCATTGGAGCGACGGTGCGATTGCGGTGCGCCTCGCCTGCGTCGACGATATCTGGCTGACGGCGGGGCAGCTCTACCTCTACGACATAGCGCGCCTGAGCGATACGGCGATCGATGGGCCGGGCGCGGTGCATCCGGAGGACCTGCGGGACGGCTTTGATACCTCGTGCATCAGCTTCTTTTTGCGCCTGGTCCGCGACATCATGGGTGCCCAGGGGCGCTACGTAAAGTCCCTCAACATCTACGAACAAGAATGGGAGTAGGGGATGTGATTGGTGCCGCCCTACAGCCCTGACTTTGTCTCAATCTGTAACGTTTGGCGGCTGTTTGGGCCCGTAACTGTTACAGATTGAGACGGAAGGTTGGCGGCTGCCGAAAGATCTTGTTCTGTAACAACTAGAGGCTCAAAGACTGTCTTCCTGTTACAGATCAAGACATTTGTCAGCGGAGGCAACGGTGACGATGGTCCATTTGTCTGACGTGGTGGTGATGAAAGTGCCTAATACCGTTCTCAAACACAAACATGCGACTCGCAACACGTTGGCGCGGAATAGGATGCTCGCGCGGCTCGCGGAGACGGCCAAGCAAGGTGCGCTGCTCGCAACGCATGACAATACCGAGCTCATGTGGCTGCGACGCCATGTTGGAACCGACGATATCGCGGAGCCCGAGCCGTACCTGTTCTGTTTTCAGCATGATTGGGATGCATTGACGCCGGCGGAGCGAGCGCTGAGGACTATCAAAGGGCTTGCGAAATTTCATCCCGATTGGGCGTTTTGGGGATATGACGCCGCGCTGATATGGGGTCTGGAGGTGCCGAATGATCTGCTCGGGCCGCGTTTCCTTGTTAAGACTTGCTGTTCGGTGACGTTGAGCGGCGGGTGCAGGTCGTTGCGTCCGCAGATTGCGGGCGCGCTCGAGCGCGTCGACGGCGTGCGGGTGACGTCGTTTTGGCGCACGGCGGAGGATTGCTTGCTGCGTGCGCCGTTCTCCTACGGGTTGGCGATTGCCGATTCTGCACTGCGGGTGAAAGACGTATCACGTGGGGATTTGTGCGAGCGCCTCCGCGCCGATTGCGAGGGCAGGCGAGGGTATCGCAGGGCACAGGCGATTGCGTCGTATGCGGACGGGCTGTCCGAAAACGGCGGCGAGTCTCGGTTCCGAGCGTTCTTTATTGCGTACGGCTTTCCGGTTCCGGAGCTGCAGGTGGAGTTTCGCGACCCGCTCGATCCGAGCCAGGTGTTTCGCGTCGACTATTTTTGGCGGCTCGAGGAGGGAACGTGCGTGATTGGCGAGCTGGACGGTAAGGGGAAGTACACCCTGCAGAGCGGCGAGGCCCGGGAGCCGGTCGACCCATTCGTGGCAGAGCGTCAGCGGGAATCTCATCTGACAATGCTCGGGCACAAGGTGCTTCGGTTTACGTTTGATGAGCTCAAGAATCCGGGGAAGCTGGTTGAGAAGATGAGGCTGGCGGGTATTCCGCGACGGCCCGATTTGGCTGAGGAGTGGAGACGTCGGTGGTATGGGCGCTGAGAGGTTTTGTCTTGATCTGTAACGTTTAGAAGTTGTTTGAGTTCGTAATTGTTACAGATCGAGACAAACCGGTGAAACGTCGACCGAATGTCTCGATCTGTAACATCAAGGGGCCCAACAACCCTGTATCTGTTACAGATCGAGATATTTCCCTGGTGTCGCTGGGGTGGGACTGCAGCATATTCCGTCTCCCACATCCCCTCTTCCCTCCGTTAACCGATGCGTCTGCAGCAATCCAGCGGGACTAGGTGATAATGGACAAATGTTCAAGTTAATCGTGAGGGAGGAGCTCGATATGGCGTCTGCCGATCGTTCCAC
Source organism: uncultured Collinsella sp. (assembly GCA_958431945.1). GTDB lineage: Bacteria > Actinomycetota > Coriobacteriia > Coriobacteriales > Coriobacteriaceae > Collinsella. The sequence goes on from CAUASQ010000002.1 coordinate 11,164, forward strand.
GTTGTTTATCAATGCGACCATTCTGGATGGCTCGGAGCATATGGAGCCGCAACCCGATATGGCCGTGACTGTTGAGCGCGGCGTCATCACCTGGATGGGGCCGAGTGCTGTGGCGCAGGCGCCCGCGGGTGCCGAGGTTATCGACCTGGGCGGTGCGTATCTCATGCCCGGTCTCATCAATATGCACGTGCACCTGTGCGGCTCGGGCAAGCCCGTCTCGGCCGGCGATGCGGGCGCGCTGATGAAGAAGCTCGATAATCCCGTGGGGCGCGCCATCGTGCGCCATATTCTTAAGGGCAGCGCCCAGCAACAGCTGGCAAGTGGCGTGACCACGGTGCGCGGTGCAGGTGACCCGCTGTTTGCGGATCTTGCCGTGCGCGATGCTATCGATGCCGGCAAGTATCAGGGTCCTCGCCTGGTGGCGCCGGGAACGGGCGTCACGGTGCCGGGTGGCCATGGTGCGGGCTTGTTCGCCCAGGTGGCCAACAGTCCCGCCGAGGCAGCCGAGCAGGTGCGCGACCTGTATGCGCGCGGTGCCGACGTCATTAAGCTGTTCGTAACGGGCGGCGTGTTCGACGCGACCGAGGTGGGCGAGCCGGGTGTGCTGCGTATGCCGGTGGAGGTTGCCGCGGCGGCATGCAAGGCGGCGCACGATATGGGCCTTCCGGTTATGGCCCATGTCGAGAGTACCGAGGGCGTGAAGGCCGCGCTTGAGGCCGGCGTCGACACAATCGAGCACGGCGCTCCGATGACCCCCGAGATCCTGGAGCTGTATCGCGGTGCCGCGGGAACACAGCTCGAGGGGCGTGCGCCCAGTGTTACCTGCACTATCAGCCCGGCGCTGCCGTTTGTATTGCTCGACCCGGAAAAGACCCATTCGACCGATACGCAAAAGAAGAACGGCGACATCGTGTGCTCGGGCATTATCGAGAGCGCCCGTGCGGCACTGGAAGCTGGCGTTAAGGTGGGCCTGGGCACGGACTCGAGCTGCCCGTTCGTGACGCAGTACGACATGTGGCGTGAGGTGGCCTATTTTGCCAAGTATGTCGGCGTGAGCAACGCCTTCGCACTGCATACGGCCACGCAGGTCAATGCCGAGCTGCTGGGGCTGGGCGGCGAGACTGGCATGATCGAGTGCGACAAGGCCGCCGATATCTTGGTGACGCGCAAGAACCCGCTCGATGACCTGCGCGCACTGCGTGAGCCGATGCACGTGATGTGCCGTGGCGATCTGGTGCGCAAGCTCAAGGTGAAGCGTATTCCCGAGGTGGACGCCGAGCTCGACGCGATTATGGCCATGCCTGCCGAGGCGTTGGCCGAGGAGCTTGCCCGCGATGGCGTGGCATAGGTGTGACAAAGGGACGGTCCCATTGTCATAATCAAAAAAGCCGAGGTCTCAGCGCGAGGCCTCGGCTTTTATTTTGTCCTATGGTGTAGCGGCTAGGAGCGCGTCTCCATCTTGGCGTGGCACTTGGGGCAGGTGACGCGAATCTTGCCCTTGCCCTTGGGAACGGAGAGCATCTGGCCGCAGTTGGGGCACTTGAGGTATGCCGTGGTTTTGCGACCCTTCCACATCTTCTTGGCCGTGCGCTTGGCGCGCTCAAAGTCTTCCTTGCTGGTGCCGGCCGCGCGCGAGGTGCTGGCCGCTGCAGTTCTACCGCCCAAGCTGGCGACGAACTTGCCCAGGCCGGGGACGTTCGCGGTCGCGGCGACAAAGGCCTCGTTCTCCTTGCGACGTGCGTCGACGTTTTTGGACAGGCCGCGCAGCACGCCAATCACGATAACGGCGATGGCGATCCAGCTGAGCCACTGGATGCGGGCTATCGATCCGACCATCGCGATGACGATGCCGGCAAAACCCATCACGATGGTGAGTTCATCGGCACCATTGCGACCCTTCATAAAGTCATTCATGCAAATTGCCTTTCGTTCGATATGCTGCACGCCTTTATACCCGATTTAGAGCAAGGGGGACAGGTTAATCTGCACCAATGTGGTGCAAACATACCTGTCCCCAATGCCCCAATTACTTGGAGAGCTTGTCGACGACGCGTTCGATCTCGGCGAGCTTGGCAGCTTTGAGATCTTCGTCGCCCGATTCGATTGCCGAAGTCACGCAGCCCTCGATATGCGCCTTGAGCACGTCGGCGTTGATGCGCGCGATGAGCGCCTGCGTTGCCATGAGCTGCGTGGAAATATCGACGCAGTAGCGGTCCTCATCGACCATCCGCAAGATGCCGTCGATCTGGCCGCGTGCCGTCTTGAGCATGCGGGTCACCGATTTATGGTCTGCCATCATGGCGGGTCCTCGTTTCTGGTCGATCTTCCGGATGCCCCGTCAGTTGCGGTGAAATACGGACTGTTCAAAGGCCTAGGGCGGCCCAACAGTCCGTATTTCACCGCAACTTCTGAGGATTGAGTAGACGGCGTCTGCTACGCGGCGGTCACGGATAGGGCGTGGAACTTCTCGCCGGCTCCCTCGACGGCGGCGGCGAGCTGCTCGGCGGTCACGGTGTCGGCGCACTCCACCTGGACGGTCTGGGTCTCGTGATCGGCGTCGGCGTCGGTCACGCCGGCAACGTTGAGCAGTGCCGTCTCGACAGTGGCGTCGCAGTGGCCGCACATAAGGCCGGAAGTCTTGATTGTGTAACGCATGGGTGTACTCCTTATCGATTGAGAATATCTGACAGTTTAGTCGTGAACAGCGTCATCTTAAAGGTGTGCTGAGGTGCCCGAGATTGCCCCGAAAGAGGAGCGAAGCGTACTTGGGTACGCGAGCGACGGTTTGAGGGGCAAGGTCGGGTGCTTCAGCGCGCCGTCTTGGGCTTAAAGGATTTCAGGCGCAGTGCATTGGTCACGACGCATACGCTCGACAGGCTCATGGCCGCGGCGCCAAACATCGGCGAGAGCTGCCAACCGGTGAGGGGGAAGAACACGCCCGCCGCCAGCGGAATGCCGATGCCGTTGTAGAACAGCGCCCAGAACAGGTCCTGCTTGATGTTGCGAATTGTGGCGCGCGACAGCTCGATGGCACGGGCGACGTCCATGAGGTCGCTGCGCATGAGAACCACATCTGCCCCTTCTTTGGCGATGTCGGCGCCGGTACCGATGGCAAGGCCCACGTCGGCGCGCGCCAGGGCGGGGGAGTCGTTGATGCCGTCGCCCACCATGGCGACCTTGCTGCTCGCATCCTGCAGCTCGCGCACGTGGCGTTCCTTGTCGGCGGGGAGGACGTCGGCGATGACCTGCTCGCTGCTCAGTCCCACGCGGCGGGCGATCGCTTCGGCTGTCACGCGGTTGTCGCCGGTGAGCATGCGCACGTCGAAGCCAAGCGAGCGCAGTGCGGCGATGGCCCCGGCGCTCGTCTCCTTGACCTCGTCCGCCACGGCGATGGTGCCGACAAGCTCGCTGTTCTTGGCAAAGAACAGTGGCGTCTTGCCCTCGGCCGCGAACTGTTCGGCAAGGCCGGCGGGAACCTTCACGCCCAGCTCGTCCATCAGACGCACGTTGCCGGCGGCGATGACATTCTGCCCCTCGCGTGCCGTGACGCCGCGACCGGGCACGGCGGCAAAGTCCTCGACCATGCGTGCGACGATTCCGCGCGCCTCGCACTCGGCCATAATCGCCTCGGCCAGCGGGTGCTCGCTTGAGCGCTCCAGCGCGGCGGCCAGCTTGAGCAGCGCCTTTTCGCTCATGGCGGACGAGCCGTCAGCGCGCGTGGCTACCACGATATCGGTCACGGCAGGCTTGCCGCGAGTGACCGTTCCCGTCTTATCGAGCACCACGGTGCCCACGCTGCGCAGATTCTCCAGCGACTCGGCGCTCTTGAACAGAATGCCCATCTCGGCGCCCTTGCCGGTGCCGACCATAATGGCGACGGGCGTGGCCAGACCCAATGCGCACGGACAGCTGATCACCAGCACGGCCACGGCGGAGGTGAGCGCCTCGTTTATGCTGCCGGTCAGTGCCATCCACACCGCAAAGGTCACAGCCGAGATCACGAACACCACGGGCACGAACACGCCGGCGACTTTGTCGGCCATGCGGGCGATGGGCGCCTTGGTGGCGTTGGCGTCCTCGACGAGCTGGATAATCTTGGCGAGCGACGTGTCGGCGCCCACACGCGTAGCGCGGAAGGTAAACGATCCGGTGCGGTTGACAGTGGCGGCGTTGACGGTGTCGCCGGCGGTCTTTTCCACGGGGATGGACTCGCCGGTGAGCGCGCTCTCGTCCACGGCCGAGCTGCCCTCGAGCACCACGCCATCGACAGGGATGGACTCGCCGGGGCGCACACGCAGCACCTGGCCGGGCAGAATGGCATCGACGTCGACGGTGGCCTCGCTGCCGTCCTCGGCCACGACGGTCGCGGTCTTGGGTGCTAAGTCGATGAGCGCCTCGATAGCGCCGCCGGTCTTGGACTTGCTGCGCGTCTCGAGGTATTTGCCCACGGTGACGAGCGACAGGATGGTGCCGGCGCTCTCAAAATACAGGTTGTCCATGCTCGTCATCATGGCCTCGTGCACCTGACCTGCGGCTAGCTGGTCGGCCATGATGAACATGGCGTAGAGCGACCAGGCGATGGAGGCGGTGGCGCCCACGGCAATAAGGGCATCCATGGTGGGCGCGCCGTGCGCGAGCGATTTAAACCCGTTGATAAAGTACGCGTCGTTGACGTAGACGATGGGAATGAGCAGGACGAGCTCGGTGAGCGCGAGCGTCATGCTGTGGGTGTGGTCGGTGAAGATGCCGGGCAGCGGCCAGCCGAGCATGTGCCCCATGCCTATGTAGAACAGTGGGATGAGGAAGATGATCGAGACGATGAGGCGGGTGCGCATGGCAGAGGCGGCGGCCTCCAACTTTTTGGTCGGTGACTCCATATGGGCGGTGCCGGACCTGGCTTGCGCACTTCCGCTTTGGACAGCGTCGGTGCCCGTGCTGATGGGTGAGGCCGAGTAGCCCGCGCGGTCGACAGCGGTGCAGATGTCGTCGGGGGAGACCTGCGCAGGGTCGTAGTCCACCAGCATAGAGCCGGCGAGCAGATTGACCGCGACGCTTTGGACGCCGTCGAGTTTGCTCACGGCGCGATCCACATGCGCCTGGCAGGCGGCGCATGTCATGCCGCCCACGTCGAACTTATCTTGAGCCATGGCTTCTCCTTTCTGTAGTTCGGTGTTGGAATTGTTAACCTGCCGATACTATACACCCATACCCCCTGGGGGTGTCTAGTACAGAAATAATATATGAGATTTCGCTACAGATGAGGGTGGCTGCCGAATTGGTGCACCATCCCCGCCTTTCGTCTCAATCTGTAACATCTAGCAGGGAAATATGACCTCTAACTGTTACAGATCAAGACATAGAAATCGGCCGAAAACTAACATCTCGACCTGTAACAACTAGGCCCCGTTTTACCGAGTAGATGTTACAGATCGAGACAAACCATCCAGGCCAATCCGAACATCTTGATCTGTAACATCTAGACCTGTATCTGCCGAGCTAGTGTTACAGATTGAGACAATTGCCGGGGAGGGGTCCCGTCACGGCAAGATGCCCGCTCCCTAGATACAGAACCCGGGGATCACACAGGTTCGTTTGTTTGGCTTTTCCGCAGGCGTTGCGTACGTAAAGACGTCGCCGTCGTGCCCCACGCGGTTCATATAGAGCGTGCCTTCGCTCTCCGATGTGTCGGGGCTCACCGTGCGCTCCCACCAACAGGTGTCCTTGCCCTTCCACTGGCGGACCATCGTCTCGTTCGTGGAATACGGGCTCACCTTGAGCTCGCGGAAGAGCTGATACTCCTTGCCCTCGCCGTTGTAGATGTCTGCCAGGTAGTGATAGTCCTCGGCAAACGAATCGGGCGGTTGTGTACCGCACAGCTCGACCATGGCGGGCAGCCAAAGGGTTGCGGGCAACTCGCTCAGGCACGATGCGCTGTTGGCGGCGCCCACATTGTTCGAGACCTTCTTGACCCCTTTAATGAGTGCGCGCAACTCGTTGGGCAGCAGCTTAAGGCCGTCGCCGTTGAGCCATTCCCGCAGCTCGCAATCTACCCAGCCGGCGCTCGGCGGTTCAGCTGCAGCGTTGCGCTCGGCAATACCCGCGTCGAACATAAACGTCAGCCCGGCCTTGCCCGTACCGTCCAGAAGCTCATCGTGACGGATGCCCACAAGCTGCGCGCCAACCTGCAGCCCGTTGGTGAGCGTGACACGCTTGGTGCACGGATAGGGGATATGCCCATCAGCGTCGAGCAGGTGGTAACGCTTGGCAATCTCGCGTGCCTCGCTACGGGTCTCGGCGGCCTTAATCTTGAGCGAAATCTCCTGCAGCTGATCCCAGGTGTAGTCGTCAAGCGAACCGCGGATGCCGTCCAGGTAGTCGGGGATGCCGAAGCCATGGGTCGCCGCCCCAATGACGCTGAGCCCCGCAACGGCTGCAACGACGCCACCGATAATAAACCGGCGGCGGGTCATGGCATCGTGCCGGGCCTGCTCCAGGATCTCTCGCGCGCGCTCGCCGGCGACGTCGACCTTAAGGTGCGTACCGGAGTCGATGTCGATTGCGGCGTCACTGCCCGCGCCCTCGCGGCCCTCGGATTCGGCATCGGTGAGGTATGCCGAGAGCACCTCGAGCATCTGCTGCTCGGTGGGACGATCGCACTGCTCGACTGAGAGACCCTTCATGATGATTTGGACGAGCGCTTCATCGCTCTCGCAGCGCGGCTCGAGCGGTGCCGGCTTGGTCTTGGTCTTTACGAGATAGAACGAGCCGGTTGCAGCGGCGTCCGTCGACTCAAAGTCAAACGGTTTGCGACCGCTGTAGAGCTGGTACAAAATGCTCGAAAGCGCATAGACGTCGATTGCCGGCGAACGGCGAAGGGCCGCGATGCCTTCGATATCCTGCGTGAGCATCTCGGGCGCGGCGTATGCGGGCGTGGCAAAACGCCAGATGTCGGCGCGCCGGGTGATCGTGTCGTCGCCGAGAGCCATGGTCGCGGAGCCCATGTCGATGAGGCAGGGGTCAAAGGAACAATCAGCAATCTGCTGCTCGAGCGTTCGGCTAGTGGTGCGGAACATGATATTGGCAGGCGACAGGTCGCGATGGATGACCGGATTCACGAGGCCTTGGGTCATCAAGAGCGCACGAAGCACGGCGTTTCCGACGGCGGCGACCATCTGGGTGGTCAGCCCGCCCGAGGCGTCGTGCGGAAGCAGGGGCAGCGCCTGCTTGAGCGAGGTGCCCTCGACCCACTCCATGAGGATGAGCGGGTCATCCTCGCACGATCCGTAGCCATAGACGCGCGGAAATCCGCGCAGGTGCGAGACGGTACACAGATGACGGTACTCCTCGAACAGCGCAGCGGTGTTGGCCAGGTGCGCTGCCGATTGCTCGGCGGAGCGGTCGGGGGCTTGGCCGGAAAGGATGACGTTGTCCTTGAGTAGCTTGACGGCAAAGACCTCGCCGCTCGTGTTGGTCGCGCGCAGCACGTGCCCGATGTTGCCGTTGTTGCGGTGGGCCGTCTGGAGAATAAGCGTCATAAACCGACGCTTGGCGTCGTCCTCGGCGCTGGGGTCGACCGCCACGGCGGTATCGAACGTATCGAGACGGATGAGTTTGTCGCCATAGGCGCTATCGGTAGTATCCATGGCGTTCCTTTGTCTGGCATGGGTTGCCGCACGTATACGTGAGCAGTGCGGATATCGGTAAAGTACCATGATAGCCGCACTGCCCACGTATACCGCTGTGCATTGTCGTTTACGACGCAGAAGGTAGAAGACGAAAGACGGACGGCGACCGTCTTTCGATCGCCGTCCGCGCTAGTCCACAATGACAAGGAATGTCGTGTAGAGACCCAGATGGAGCCTGTCGCTGTTTTCGATTTCCACTGGGGGATAGATCTTGCCAGGCTCGCGTTGGTCGCGCGGCGGCTCAATCACAATATCGCCGTCACCCGCGCCCGATTCGAGCACTGTGCCGTTGGTCGACCCAAGGCCCTGGGCGTACCAGTGCTCACCCTCAAGCCAAATGCGAAGATGCTCGCGCGATGCGTCGGCGCCCACATCGGTGATGCTGGGCGAGGTTTTGGGCAAAGAACCAATCACGGTGCCGCGCGGATCGCGTGTGAGGGGATGGATTTGCATGCCGGCGCAGTTGTCGGCATGGGTTCTGAGCAGACCGAGGTTGGGGGCGACGGTGCGCGGCTGCTCCAGGCTGCTCATAAAGCCACGTCCGACGGTAGTTTCGGTGGTGCCAAAGTGCTCGCCCGTCTTGCTGTCGCAAAAGCGCTCGACGGTGGCCACACCCTGAACGGGATCGGCGAGCGCCCCCGTTGCCACAAAGAGCATAAGGTAAAGCGTGCTTTTCTCGCGCACGGCATTGCCGTCAAAGTTGTCGATGCGATTGAGGGCATTTGCATATAGGCGGCTGTCCAGCTTGTAGCTGGCGAGAGCCGACATCATTTCGTTGGCGGCCGGACCGCGATAGTGCTCGGCGATTGCCCGATAGGCGGACTCGCCGCCGCCGAGCTTGCTGCAGATTGCCGAGGAAAGGTTGAGCGTGGTGACGGTAAAGTCGCTGTAGATGGAGGGCGCGCACTGGTCAGGCTTGCGATGGACGATGTAACGGGTGAGATACGAGCGGTTGGAAGAGCATTTCTCGAGCAGGGTACTGCCGAGATAAGAGTTTCCGTTGATAAGCATTCGGGCGATCTCGAGATGTTTAAGACCGCCGAACGAGCGAATATCGTTATAGAGGACCGAGCAAGGCGTCTCTGCTGCCACGGATACCTCCTTTGGTTGCTTCCTAGCCAATATGGCGATAGGAATTAATGGCCCCCGGTGGGCGACGTATTAAATGGCTGCGCAATATATAGCGTAACCAAAGCAACATTATAGGCCACATGTTCAAAATTGCAGGAAGACCGAGAGATTTGGTTTGGGCTGGACGGAAATCCCCCTCTGTCTTGATCTATAACAATTAGGACCGATTTTGCTCGGTAGCTGTTGCAGATTGAGACGTTTGTGAGCCGTGTCGACCGTTTGTCTCGATCTGTAACACGTAGAGGAAGATTCGCCCTGTAGATGTTACAGATTGAGACAATCAGCCGGGCCCACCTCGTCCGCCTCGTCATCTGTGGTTTACGTGGGGGCATGCGAAGCACGGGTATACTAACCGGCGGCGAATCTGCTCCATCGCTTAGAGCTGCTGCGTCTGGACGGCGCGTGATAGGGCTGCCAAAGCGATCGCCAGCGTGCTGAGCAACGTCCTCTCTGTGCGCACCTGTTTTTGTATGTATTAGCGCACTACCAAGCACGCCCGCGCGGCCGCATGCCGTGCCCATTGCGCGTGCAGATAAGGAACAACAACATATGCGTAATTCTGTATCCGACGTCACCGACGCCGAGATTCTGGACGAGACCCGCGAGGCCATGACCCAGGCTGCCTTCGATGCCGCCGATGAGGCCAATGCCGCCCAGGCCGTCGAGTCCGCTACCGAGAGCCTGCCCGCCTTTGACGAGCTGGGCCTCTCCGACGAGATGCTTCGTGCTATCGAGAACCTGGGCTACACGGCGCCCACGCCCGTGCAGGCCGGCTCGATCCCCGTAGTGCTCGAGGGCCGTGACCTGCTTGCCGCCGCTCAGACCGGCACCGGCAAGACGGCTGCCTTTTTGCTGCCGACCATGAACAATCTGGAGCACATCGCTCCTCCCAAACCCGTGCGCGAGCGCGGCGGCCGCAACCGCCGTCGCGGTGTTAAAAAGCCCGAGGGCAACGGCCGCGGCCCCGTGATGCTCGTCATCACCCCTACGCGCGAGCTCGCCCAGCAGATCGACGAGGTCGCAAGCAAAATCGCCGACGTCACCGGCCATGTTGCCGTGACCGTCGTGGGCGGCGTGAGCTACAAGCCGCAGACCGCGGCACTTAAGTACGGCTGCGACATCCTGGTCGCAACGCCGGGCCGTCTGGTTGATCTGATCGAGCAGGGTGCCTGCCACCTGGGCGAGGTCAAAGTGCTGGTACTCGACGAGGCCGACCGCATGCTCGATATGGGTTTTTTGCCCGCCGTCCGCCGCATTGTGCGCGAGACGCCGGCCGAGCGCCAGACGCTGCTGTTCTCGGCGACCCTCGACGAGGAGGCCGTGGGCGAGATCACCGATCTAGTGAGCGACCCGGCCCGCGTGGAGATCGCGCCCGCTACGTCGACCGCCGACACCGTCGACCAGTTTGTATTCCCGGTGTCCATCGAGGCCAAGAACAACCTGCTGCCCGAGTTCCTCAAGAAGGAGGGCCCGGAGCGCACTATCGTCTTCATGCGCACCAAGCACCGCGCCGACAGCTGCTGCCGTCGTCTGGAGCGTAAGGGCATCAAGGCCGCCGCGATTCACGGCAACCGCAGCCAGGCCCAGCGCGAGCGTGCCCTTTCGGCCTTCCGCGACGGCACCGTCGACGTGCTGGTGGCAACCGATGTTCTCGCCCGCGGCATCGACATTAGCGACGTGCGCTACGTCGTGAACTTTGACGTGCCGGCCGAGCCGACCGACTATATCCACCGCATTGGCCGTACGGGCCGCGCCGGCGAGCTGGGCTGGGCCATTACGTTTGTGACAGAGCAGGACGTCGATGAGTTCTACGAGATCGAGAAGCTCATGGACAAGACGGCCGATATTTACGAAGCCGGCGACCTGCATGTGGGTCCCAACCCGCCTGCGGTTGATCCCGAGCGCGACCCTGCGGCCTTTAAGGTGAAGAAGAAGACTAAGCGCGGCAAGTCCAAGAGCAAGAAGAAGCTTGAGCAGGCGCGTCGCGACGGCAAGCGCAACGGCGACGATTACGGCGATGTTGCCGGTCGTTCCAACCGCGGTCGCGACGAGCGCCGCGGCGACGGCGAGCGTCCGAGCCGTCCCAAGCGCGGCGGCAAGACCCGCGTGCGCGAGGGCGTTCAGGCTCGCGTGGACGAGGCTGTTGAGAGCGTGGCTCGCGAGGTAGCTGCCGAGGAGCGCGGCGGTGCTGGTGCCGCTGAGCAGCCTGCGCGCGGCAACCGTGCCGAGCGTCGTGCCAAGCAGTTCCAGGGCGAGGCACACCGCCGTCGTCGTGAGGACGAGGACCGCGGCGGTCGTCGTCGTGTCGAGCGCGAGGACGAGGGCCGCGGTTCGCGCGGTGGCAAGCGCGGTGCGGGCGACCGCCGGCGTTCCGGTCGTGATGACGAGCGCGGCGGCCGTGATGAGCGTCGCGGCGGCGAGGGTCGCGGTGAGCGTACTGCCCGTGGCGGTGAGTCCCGTGGCGGCAAGCGCTTTGAAGAGCGCGGTAGCCGCGGCGGCGAGCGTCGCGAGGGTGCTCGCGGCAATGGCGGCCGCGGCGGCGCTGGTCGTTCTAACGAGTCGCGTGATCGTCGTGACCCGCGTGCCAGCCGCGATCGTCGCGATGACTGGCGCAACTACGACGATACCCGCGAAGAGCGTCGCGGCGGCTATCGTGGTGGTCGTGGCGGCAACCAGGCCGGCTCCCGTGGCGGCCGTGCCGGCGGTCGCGATAACCGTGGCAGCTACGGCAACAGCCGTGGCGGCAAGCGCGGTGGCAGCTCCCGTCGCCCCGGCGACGGCGGCGGCAAGCGCAAGTAAGATGCGCATCGCGCGCTAGCGTGAGACAAGCTAAGGGCCCGAGCAAACAACGCTCGGGCCCTTTTGTTTGCCGTGTCCATCGCTAATTCAAACGTGATGTTCTCGGGAATGCATCTGGGGGATGCCGAGGACCTATTTTCTGCCATGCAGCAATGGGTCCCATGGGGTGCGCCGTGCATTTTTTGGAGTATTCTGCAGTTCGAGTTGTCTGCATATGATTCGACGTCGCCAACGGTGGCCTTAGGATATCCCTAGCGAGCGTTCCGAGTCAGATTTCGCCGTTTTCCGGAGCAGGGGCGCGTCATTCTCGCCATGTCGGGACTTAGAATGATACGGCGCCCTACAGTTTTGCCCACCCGCGGCGGTGCTGACGCGGTCACGTTGCAGAATACTCCGTTTTTTGCACGTGCCGGGATGGGGTACCTCAGGAGAACGCGGCGGTATCCAGTAAGTATATGCAATCTGTACCGTAATTTATACAAAACGAAGAGGCAGACAGCGTAGGGTGGGTGCATTGGGGTGCTTGGTGCACCAAAACGGGGATCCCATGCGCCGTATACTCTGGCTGGATGTGAAAGCGGCTTGACGCGTTGCCAGGCGTAGGGGAGGGTGCCTCGATGAGCGTATTCGAAATTGTGTTTAGTCCGACGGGTGGAACGCGGAAGGTGTCTGGCCTTGTGGCCGGGGCACTGGGCAAGAATACCGTTACCGTCGATCTGGCCGATAGCGGGCTAGATTTCAGCGCTGTCTCGATGACCGAGGACGACGTGGCCGTAATCTCTGTGCCGGCGTATGCCGGTAGAATCCCGGCTGTGGTGGCTGACCGGTTGGGCATGGTTCACGGCAACGGAGCGCGGGCCGTTCTGGTGTGCGTCTACGGAAACCGCGCGTTTGAGGACACGCTCGTAGAGCTGGAGGACGTTGCGAAGCATGCGGGATTCCGGGTGATCGCGGCAGTTGCGGCCATTGCAGAACATTCCATTGCGCGACAGTTTGCTGCCGGTCGTCCGGATGCGCAGGATGCGGCGCAGCTCGCAGAGTTTGCGCAGCAAATTCAGCAAAAGCTGTTGGCCGAGGATACATCCGAGCCCTCTATTCCCGGCAATCGTCCTTATAAACAAGCCGGAGGTCACCGCATGGCACCCGAGGCAACAGGGGATTGTGTCTCCTGCGGTGCATGCGCCGCGGCGTGCCCCGTTTGTGCTATCGACAAGGGTGACCCCAAACGAGCAGCTGGCGAGGCGTGCATCTCCTGCATGCGCTGCATTGCCGTATGTCCGCGAGGCGCTCGTAAGCTTGATCCCAACAAGCTATCCGCTGTTTCCCAGATGCTGAGCAAGGTTTGCGTCGCGCGGAAGGAATGCGAGCTCTTCATCTAGCGCAAGTGAGATTGGTGCAAACAAACCTGGCCCTTTTGCACCAAAAACGATCCGTTTTCCTCCGTTCCCAAGGGATCATGTGATCCGAAGGGGACGGAGGAAAACGGATCAAAAAGGAAAAATAGTAAGGCGCTCTTTTTCACATTGAATATTGCAATTTGGTAACGCGTTTTATCAAATATGGCATTTATCTGCGGTAATGTTCTATTTCACCGCTGAGGGTGACATTTTATACCGCCTGCCGAACCGTATGGAGACCTCACAACTTTTTAGGTCAGTGTTGTGCGTGTAGCAATTTCGCCCGGCCTCGCCTCCGGGCTGCCATGTGAGAGGGGATTTTATGGCTCGACTGCATGTAATGGAACGCAGCCACGCTCAGGCCGTCATGGACGACCTGCATGATGCGCTCGGACGTCGTCTGGCGGTGAGCTCGCTCGCCCCGTGTCCCGTGGAGTTTACGGCAGCGCTCGTCAACCTGTGCTCCACCCAGAGCTGCGGCAAGTGCACGCCCTGTCGCGTGGGCCTGAGCGCGCTGAGCGACCTGCTCGCCGATGTGCTCGAAGGGCGCGCCGATGAGTCCACGCTCAACCTGATTGAGCGCACGGCCCGCACCATCTACCTTTCGAGCGATTGCGCCATCGGCTACGAGGCCGGCGCCATGGCGCTCACGGCCATTCGCGGCTTTCGCGACGACTTTGAGCACCACATCCGCGAGCATTCCTGCGGCTTTGACCGCGAGGCCCGCGTCCCGTGCGTCTCGGGCTGTCCGGCGCACGTCGACATTCCCGGGTACATTTCGCTCGTCGAGGCCGGCCGCTATGCCGATGCCGTCAAGGTCATCCGCAAGAACAATCCGCTGCCGCTCGTCTGCGGCTTGGTGTGCGAGCATCCCTGCGAGATGCACTGCCGCCGCGGCATGGTCGACGACCCCATGAACATCCTCGCCCTCAAGCGCTTTGCCGTTGAACACAGTGACCTCAACGACCATAAGCCGCATGTAGTGGACAACACCGGTAAGCGCGTCGCCGTGATCGGCGGCGGCCCGGCCGGCCTTTCCTGTGCCTACTACCTGGCCGTGATGGGCCACAAGGTGACCATCTTTGAGCAGCGCCACCACCTGGGCGGCATGCTACGCTACGGCATCCCCAGCTATCGTCTGCCGCGCGAGCGCTTGCAGGCCGAGATCGACTGGATCTTGAGCGCCGGTATCGACGTTGAGCTCGACCACTCCGTCAACGGCGAGGAGCTTGCCCGCCTGCGCGACGAGTTCGATGCCGTCTACCTGGCCATCGGTGCCCACAGCGATAAGAAGCTCGGCCTTCCGGGCGAAGAGGCGCCCGGCGTGGAGTCGGCCGTCAAGATGCTGCGCGCCATCGGTGACGACGAGCTGCCCGACCTGAGCGGCCAGCGCGTGTGCGTCATCGGCGGCGGCAACGTGGCCATGGACGTGGCGCGCTCTGCCGTGCGCTGCGGCGCCGAAAAGGTAAGCATCGTCTACCGCCGTCGCATCTGCGATATGACGGCTCAGGACGCCGAAATCGCCGGCGCCCAGGCCGAGGGTTGCGAGGTTTTGGAGCTCACGGCGCCGCTCGCCATCGAGACGGGCGAAGATGGTCGCGTGAGCGGCCTGCGCGTGCAACCGCAGATTATCGGCGAGCCCCGTCGCGGTCGTCCGGCCCCGCGTGCCGCCGCGACGCCCGAGCGCGTCATCCCCTGCGAGCGCGTGTTTGTTGCCATTGGCCAGGACATCGACTCCAAGCCGTTTGAGGACATGGGCATCGCCTGCAAGTGGGGCTGCGTGGTCACCGACTCGGACGGTGCCGTGCCCAACTTCGATGGCCTCTTTAGCGGCGGCGACTGCCAGACCGGCCCCGCCACCGTCATCCGTGCCATCAACGCTGGCCGCGTGGCTTCGGCAAATATCGACCGCTACCTGGGCTTCGACCACAAGATTAAGCTCGACGTGGAGCTGCCGACCGTTCAGTTTAAGGGCAAGCACGAGTGCGGCCGCTGCGAGCTGGGCGAGCGCGAGGCCGGCGAGCGTATTCACGATTGGAATCTGGTCGAGCAGGGCCTTACCGAGGAGGAGGCGCGCCAGGAGGCAAGCCGCTGCCTGCGTTGCGACCACTTTGGTTTTGGCGCGTTCCGCGGAGGGAGGAACCTGGAATGGTAGAGCTCAACAACCCCACTGTCAGCGATAACACCGAAAGCGGAGCACTCAATATGGTCAAGCTCACTATCGATAATTGCGAGGTCGTGGTGCCCGAGCACACCACGATCCTGGACGCGGCCAAGTCCGTCGGCATCCAGATTCCCACCCTGTGCTACCTGCGCGATCTGAACGAGATCGGCGGCTGCCGCGTGTGCGTGGTCGAGGTTGAGGGCTGCGACCAGCTGGTTGCCGCCTGCAACAACTACGTGCTCGATGGCATGGTGGTCCACACCAACAGCCCCAAGGCCCGCGAGGCGCGCCGCACCAACGTGCAGCTGCTGCTTTCGCAGCACGATTCACGCTGCACGAGCTGTGTGCGCAGCGGTAACTGCAACCTGCAGACCATTGCCAACGACCTGGGCATTTTCTATCTGCCGTATCAAAGGCATTTGGCGGGCGAGGGCTGGGATTTCGATTTCCCCATCATCCGCGAAAACGACAAGTGCATTAAATGCATGCGCTGCATCAAGGTGTGCGAGAGCGTACAGGGCCTAGGGATTTGGGACCTGACCAACCGCGCCACGCATACCGCCGTGGGCACCCGCGGGCGCGTGCCGATCGGCAAGACCGATTGCGTCGCGTGCGGCCAGTGCATCACGCATTGCCCGACGGGCGCGCTGCGCGAGCGCGACGACACCGAGACCGTGTTTGACGCGCTCGCTAATCCCGACAAGATCGTGCTGGTGCAGATCGCGCCGGCCGTGCGTAGTGCTTGGGGCGAGGAGCTCGGCATTCCGCGCGAGGAGGCAACCGTCGAGCGTCTGGCTTGCGCGCTGCGCCGCGTAGGCTTTGAGTATGTGTTCGATACCGATTTCTCGGCCGACCTCACCATTATGGAGGAGGGCTCCGAGCTGCTCGAGCGCCTGGGCGCCGCCGCTAAGGGTGAGGGCGACAGCCGCGGCTGGCCCATGTTTACGAGCTGCTGCCCGGGCTGGGTGCGCTTTGTGAAGGCACGTTACCCCGAGTTTGTCGACAGCCTGTCCACGTCAAAGTCGCCGCAGCAGATGTTCGGCGCTATCGCCAAGACCTACTACGCCAAGGTGCTGGGCGTGGAGCCCGAGCGTCTGTTCGTGGTGTCCGTTATGCCATGCACGGCCAAGAAGGCCGAGTGTGCGCTGCCGAGCATGGTGGGCGAGGGCGGCGCGCCCGACGTGGACGTTGCGCTGACGGTGCGCGAGATGGTGCGCATGATCCGCGCGAGCCACGTGAGCGTTGACACGCTGGTCGAGGAGCCGCTCAATACGCCGCTGGGCTTTGGCACGGGCGCGGGTGTGATCTTTGGTGCCACGGGCGGCGTGATGGAGGCCGCCGTGCGCTCGGCCTATTACCTGGTGACGGGCAAGAACCCCGACGCCGATTTCTTTACCGACGTGCGCGGCCTGGACGGCTGGAAGGAAGCCGTGGCCGATATCGATGGCACCAAGGTGCGCGTCGCCGTGGCACACGGGCTGGGCAATGCCGCCCGCCTGCTCGACGCAATTCGCGACGGCCGTGTGAGCTATGACTTTGTCGAGGTCATGGCGTGCCCCGGCGGCTGCGTCGGTGGTGGCGGTCAGCCCATTCACGACGGTTGCGAGCTGGCTGCCGAGCGTGGCCAGGTGCTCTGGGGCCTCGATGCGAACGCCGAGATTCGCTTCTCGCACGAGAATCCCGATGTCCAGGCGTGCTACCGCGAGTTCTTAGGCGAGCCGCTCTCGCCACTGGCCGAGGAGCTGCTGCATACCGACCATCACGCATGGACGATGCCTAACGAGGGGACGTGCTAGCGATGCGCGCGTTTGATGTTGAGATGTCGCGCCGGGGGTTTGCCTCGGCGTTCGCCGCGGGCGCCCTGTCACTTGCGCTCGCGGGCTGTGGCGGCGGGGCTGCCGGTGCCGGGTCCGCCGCGGGCTCGGTTGCCACGGACGGCGCCGGTGCTGCCGCAGAGCCGGTCGAGGTGCACGTCGCCTCGCTCAAGGGGCCGACCTCGATTGGTCTGGTGCAGTTTATGGACCGGGCAGTCGATGGCGAGACGGACAATGAGTTCGACTTTGCGATCAATACTGCCGCCGATGAGATTGTGCCCAAGGTCATTCAGGGCGATATCGACATTGCCCTGGTGCCCGCCAACGTGGCGAGCGTGCTCTATAACAAGACTGAGGGCGCGGTGCAGGTCATCGACATCAACACGCTGGGCGTGCTGAACGTTGTGACGGGCGACGCGAGTGTGACCTCGTTTGGCGATTTGGCGGGCCATACCGTCTATATGACGGGCAAGGGCACCACGCCGGAGTACGTCATGAACTACCTGCTGGGGCGCGCGGGCCTGGCCGGCCAGGTGGCGCTTGAGTTTAAGAGCGAGCCCACCGAGGTGCTGTCGGCCCTGCTTGCCGATCCTTCTGCCGTGGGCGTGCTGCCCGAGCCGTTCAAGACCGCTGCCATCGCAAAGAGCGAAGGCAGGCTGTCGGCTCCGGTAAGTCTGACCGATGTGTGGGATGAGCTGGCAGGTGACACGGGTTCGCGCCTGCTGACGGGCGTGACCGTGGTGCGCCGTGCCTTTGCCGAGGAGCATCCCGAGGTCGTGGCGGAATTCCTGAGCTGCCATGTTGCGAGCGTTGAGGCCGTGAACGCGGCGCCGGCGGACTGGGCTCAGGCCGTGGTCGATGCGGGTATCGTCGATAACGCCGCGATTGCCGAAAAGGCGATTCCCGGGTGCATGCTCGTGTGCCAGACGGGGAAGGATATGAAGGCGGCGCTCGGTGGGTACCTGCAGGTGCTGGCCGATGCGGACGCGAGCGCCGTGGGCGGAAAGCTCCCGGCTGACGATTTCTACTACATGGAGTAGCCCGTGCGTGCGTTTGCTCGACAAATGGCAGAGCGTATGAAGGCGGTGGCGGCAGCAGGTGCCGTTGCCGCCTTTTGGCTTGCCGTGTGGGTCTTCGCGGCGGCGCTGGTGGCGCAGCCGTTGATTTTGCCGGGGCCGGGCGCTGTTGTGGTGGCGTTGCTACGGCTGGTGTGCGATGCCGCCACGTGGGCGATTCTGGCGGGCTCGGGTGCGCGGATTCTAGGCGGTTTGGCGCTTGCCGCGGTATGCGGCGGCGTGCTGGCGGGAGTCTCGGTGCGGTCGCGGACGTTTGCCCGCCTGGTGGCGCCGGCGCTTTCGTTTGTTAAGGCGACGCCGGTTGCCTGCGTAGTGGTCCTGCTGCTCATTTGGCTGGGGTCGGCGCGCGTGAGCATTGCGGCGGTCTTTTTGATGGCGCTGCCGGGCGTATATTTCTCACTGGTTGAGGGCTTGGCGCAAGCGGATAAACCGCTGGAGCAGATGTTCCGCCTGCATGGCGTGCGGGGCTGGCGACTGTTTTGCGCCCACACCTGGCGCGAAGTCCTGCCGTTTGTGCTTTCGTGCGCCCGCGCCGTGATTGGCATGAGCTGGAAGGCCGGCGTGGCGGCGGAGTTGATTGGCATGGCGACGGGCACCGTGGGCGAACGCATCTATCAGGCGAAGTTGCTCATCGAGACGGCTGACCTGCTGGCGTGGACCGTGCTAGTCGTTGCCGCCTCGTGGGCATGCGAGCGCGTGCTGGTGTGGTTGCTGCGGGCTTCGGGGCCCGCGGCGTGGCGTGCTGCCGTGCGGGCGCATGGGCGCGGCGCTTGCGGGCGTGTGGGCGGCTCTGCTGGTGATGGCGCTGCAGCGGAGCTTGCGCTCGCCGTGGGCGATCGGGCGCCCTGGGCGCCGGCGCTCGACGGATTGGTATTTCGCGTGCCTGCTGGTGGGCGTACCTGCGTGATGGGCGCCTCGGGTGTGGGCAAGTCGACGTTGCTTGCGTTGGCGGCGGGGGAGTGCGTGCCGTGCTCCATGGTGTTTCAGGATGTGCGCCTGGTAGAGGGCGCCTCGGCTTTGGATAACGTGCTGGTGTGCGCCGACGCGCGCGTGGACGCCTCGAGCGCCGCAGCCCTGCTGCGCCTGCTGGTGCCGGGGGTCGAGGTGCGTGCTTGCGTGGCCGAGCTTTCGGGCGGGCAGCGCCGTCGCGTCGAGATCGCTCGAGCTCTGTTGTGCCCGGGCGGCGCGGTGATTCTGGACGAGCCCTTTACCGGTCTAGATACCGCTGCGCGCGACGCATGCGCCGAGGTCGTGCTCGACTTGCTCGACGGCCGCATGCTGTTGCTTGCCACACACGATGCCGCTGACGCTCAGGCCCTCAATATCTCGGACATCATCAGGCTCTAAATACTTATTCAGCAACAAAATGATTCGTTTTCTTCCGTCCCCATGGGGTCGGGTATGGTATTCTATCTGCGGGGTAATACTTAGGAATACCAAGTAATACCAACGCCGTAGAAACAAACTCCAGATGCGGGCCAATCGGGTTGCCTTCACAGCCCGTCGCCCAGCCGCGTGGCCCGCA
>CAUASQ010000003.1 GCA_958431945.1 uncultured Collinsella sp.
CCGTGGTGAGGATGGGGCCCGACGGGCAGTTCTCGAGCATGGTCTCGATCATGTCGATCGAATCGTAGACCTCCTGGATGCGAACGGCGGTACGGCCGAAGGCATCGCAGGTGTCTGCCGTGGCGGCGTGCATCTTTTGGATGTCCGGATCGGCGTAGCCGTCGAAGGGATGGTCAAAGCGCACGTCGCGGGCATAGCCCGAGCCACGCATGAGCGGGCCGACCGGCGAGAAGTCGCGTGCGATCTTGCGGTCCAAGATGCCGATACCGCTCGTACGCTCAATAAAGTTGGGCGTGGAGAGCAGCACGTCGACGAGCTCTTGAACCTCGGAGCGCAGCTGGTGGATGGTCGTGAGCGTGGAGAGCTTCTGCTCGGCCAAAATGTCGCGACGCACGCCGCCGATCACGTTGAGACCGTAGGTCTTGCGGTGACCGGAGAGCTTCTCGGCCAGGTCCATGGACTTCTCGCGGACGCGGAAGAACTGCTGGAAGCCGGAGTCGAAGCCCGTGTAGTGCGATGCGAGGCCAATGTTGAGCAGATGCGAGTGCAGGCGCTCGACCTCGAGCATGATAGCGCGGATGTACTGGGCGCGCGGCGGGACATGAATGCCCTGGGCGCGCTCGACGGCCTCGGCATAGGCCACCGAGTGGGCGCAGCCGCAGATGCCGCAGATACGGTCGGCGAGGAACGTCACGGCATCATAGTTCAGGCGCGTCTCGGCAACCTTCTCCATGCCGCGGTGCACGTAGAACAGACGGTAGTCGGCGTCGACGATCGTCTCGCCCTCAACGAACAGACGGAAGTGGCCGGGCTCGTCGGAGGTAATGTGCAACGGGCCCATGGGGACGAGCGTCGTCTCCTTGCCCTTGGTATCGGCCAAGAACTCGTAGTTTTCCATATCGCTCGCGGGAGCGGGACGGAAGCGGTAGTCCATGGAGTCCTTGCGCAGCGGGTACAGGCCGCTGGGCCAATCGTCGGGCAGCACCAGGCGACGACGATCGGGCAGACCCTCGGGAATCAGGCCGAACATGTCGCGAAGCTCGCGCTCGCCCCACACGCAGGCGGGGACGAACGGCGTCACGGACGGGAACGTCATCTTGGCGGGATCGACCTCGGTGCGCACGGTCACCCAGCCGGGGTCCTCCCCCTCCATGGAGATGACGTAGTACACGGCGTAACGGCCGCACAGAGAGCGCTCGTCGTTGCCGACAATCACGGGAATCCAGCCGTAGCGCTCGTAGTACAGGTAGTGGACGGCCTCGGGCAGCTTGTCCTGCTTGACGGTAATCGTCAGCTGGTCCTCGCACTGCCACTCGACCTTCTCGATGCAGCCCGGAACGGCGCGGCGCAGGGCCTCGACATGGCTCTCGCAGCGACGGGCATACACCTTGTTCTCAGTTTCAATCATTCGTTACTCCACCTCGCTCTGAGCGGTCTCGGTACCGAACACAGCGCGGTACATCGGCGTCGCGTGAAGTTCCTCGGTGCTCTGCTCGAGCACGATGCCGGTCGCGGTCTCCACGCCGTGCACGAGAGGCAGCGGGGTGGCGATGCCAAACCACAAGATCATGACAGCCAGGATGATTTCGGGGATAAGCATGAGCGCCGGGGCCTCATGCTTGCCCATGCCCTGGGGCGCATGGCCGAATACCGACTTGAGTGCGATGCGGGTGAGCGCGGAGATGGCCACGGTAAGACCGAGGGCGACCACGACGACCAGCCACATGGGACCGGCGGTAACACCGGCGACAAAAGTCAGGAACTCGGAAATAAACATGCCAAAGGGCGGGAAGGCGGCAAGACCGAGCAGCGCCAGGATGGCGAGCGCGGCGGTTGCGGGTGCAACCTCGACGACGCCCTGGATCTTGGCCAGGCTACGCGTGCCAAAGGCGTGCTGGATGTTGCCGGAAACGCAGAAGGCAAGCGTCTTGGTAAAGCCGTGGAACACGCAGTGCAGCAGGGCCGCGGCGATACCCAGCGGGCCACCGATACCCAGGCACAGGGCGATAACGCCCACGTTCTCCACAGACGAGTACGCAAAGCGGCGCTTGAGGTCGTCCTGGCGAAACATCGAGAGTGCCGCCACCAAAATGGACAGCGTGCCGACGATCAGCAGCAATAGTTGCGGATACTCGGCGCCCACGGCCTGGATAGTAAAGCCGTAGAAGCGCATGATCACAAGCATGGCGCACTTAAGCAGCACGCCCGAGAGCAGGGCCGAGACAGGGCTCGGGGCCTGGGAGTGGGCATCGGGCAGCCAAGTGTGCATGGGGAACAGGCCGGCCTTGGTGCCAAATCCGATCACGACAAACGCAAAGGCGAGGCGCATGAGCGTCGGGTCGAACCGGTCGGCATACGGCAGCACGCACGACAGGAATGCGGCCTCGTGGGCGTTGGGAATCACGTCGGCGGCGTTGGCGTAGATCAGCAGCGTACCGAACAGGCCAAAGGCCACGCCGGCGGTGCAGACCATCGCATACTTCCAAGAAGCCTCGAGGGCCGTCTTGTTCTTGTAGATACCCACGAGGAACACGGTGGAAAGCGTGGTTGCCTCCACGGCGGCCCACGTGAGGATCATGTTGTTGGACAGGCACGCGAGCAGCATGGTGAACACAAACAGGCTAAACAGCGCAAAATACTGCTTGGCGCGCTCGGCGGGCATGGAGCCCTCCTCGATATCGGCCTTTACATAGGGCAGCGAGAACAGCCCCGTAAGAAAACCGATAAAGCCGATGAGCAGCACAAAGATGGCGCCCAGTGAATCGAGGTGGAACCACAGGCCAAGAGCGCTCGCGGTTTCGCCGCTCATAAGGACGTCGCCGGCCGTCATAATCGACAGCACCAGGACGGCTGCGACGGAGACCAGGTTGAGACCGGCAAACACGTTATAGGACGTGTTCTTGGGCAAAAACGCCATGACCAGCGAGAACACCAAAGGAGTCGCGAGCAGGGCGAGAATCAACGTTTCCATGGACTACCCCCTCAGCTCGGACAAGTCGCGCGCATCGAGCGAGTGGGAGTCGTCCCAAATGCGACGCACGACGATGGACATGATGATGACGGCAAAGATGGCGTCGGTGGCGATACCGATCTCGATGATCTCGGGAGCGGTGGGGGCCAAAAGCGCGAGCGTCACGTGGCTGCCGTTTTCCATAAGGCAGTATCCAAAGATCTGCTTCATGATGTTGCGCTGCGAGATGATGCAGGTGAGGCCCACAAAGAAGTGAGCGAAGCTAATGGCGAGCGCAGGCGTTGCGACCTCGGCCGTGGGCAGGCTGATCTGCGTCACGACGGCAAAGCAGATCGCGACCTCGACGGCGATGATGCAAATGGCCCACGCGGGCTTAAGGCCGGCCTTGAGCGATGCGTCGCTCGGCTCGCCCATCTTCTTGTATGCGCGGTTGAGGATATAAGGGACCAGGACGACCTTGGTGATAAAGGCAGATCCAGCCCACATAAGCAGCTCCTGCGCACCGGTGGTGACACCGAGCGTGGCGAGCAGCCCCACGAGCACCAGCGACTGCACCGCATACCAGCGGATGGCATGTTTGATGTTCTTGGAGACGACCACCATGGTGGACGTAACGATCAGAAGGCCGCCAAGGATGTTGACGATCGAATAACCCATGTCGTTCTACCTCCTAACCGATCCAGCTGGCCGAAAGCGGGCCGCTGACGATGACCATGATGATGAGCACGATGAACACGAACGCCATCGCGCGGGGAAGCGGGGCTCCCGCAGCGACCTCTTCGCTCGGCTCGCCGGGCAGGCAATAGCCCATCCACTTAAGGAACCAGGCGAAGGTGGCGACGGTTTCGGCGACCATGATGCACACGAGCACCAGGATCGCGACGTTGCCGGCACCCACGGAAAAGCCGCCGGCGATGATCTGGAACTTCGAGAAGAACGTGTTCATGGGCGGCACGCCGGCAATGGCGAGTGCCGCGACACCAAAGCCCACGCCCGAGATCGGGTACTTCTTTACGATGCCGCGAAGCTTGGGCAGCATACGCGTGCCGAGCGTAAAGGAGAACGAACCGGCGATCAGGAAGAACAGGGTCTTGGCGAAGGCGTGGTTAAAGATGTGGCACACGGCGCCATCAAAGGCCAGCTGGCTGCCAAAGACCGAAAGGCCCAGACCAAAGAACACATAGGAGAGCTGGGCGATCGTGGAGAAGGCCAGCAGGCGCTTCATGTCCTTTTGCGGCAGGTACATAAGGAAACCAAAGAGCATGGTGACCATGGCGTCGATAATGGCGACCCAGCCCACGATCTCGGGAATCTCGCCGGCAGAGACGAGCGCACGCGCGAACACGCACACGCCGACCTTAACCATCGAGGCGCCATGCAGGTAGGCCGAAACAGGCGTCGGCGCCTCCATGGCCGAAGGCAGCCACATGTACATGGGAACCTGTGCGGACTTGGCCCAGGCCGCAAACAGCACGAGCAAAAGGACGATGGCCTTGAGCTTAGCGTCGAGGCCGGCAATCGCGGTAATGGCGAAGGTGCCGGTGTGGGCAAACACAATGGCGGCGCCCAGATACAGGCCGAGCGCACCGATATGCGTGATGATCAGAGCCTTCATGCCGGCCTTCTTGGCCGTAGGCGTCATGTAGTAGCTAATGAGGCCCCAAGAGCACGCACCCGTGATCTCAAAGAACACGAGCTGGCCCAAAAGGGTCGAGCTGTACACGAGGCCGGCCATGGCGCCGATGAAGGTCGCGAGGTACGCGTAGAAACGACGACGCGGCGCGTCGGGATGCTCACGGTTATTCTCGCTCATATAGGGAATCGAATAGATCACGACAAGCAGGCCGATACCCACAAAGGCGGGCGCGAGCAGCGTGCTCATGCGATCGAAGGTGAATCCCATGACGAGGGTCTGCCCAAACGAGATCAGGGAGACCTGCGTGTCGGGCATGCCGGCGCCAGCGAAATTCGCGGCGAGGGCGATGGTGCAGGCCGTCGAGACGGCGGCACCCAAAACGCTGAACCACTTGGCGTACGGACGGGGGAACAGGGCGACGAGCACCGAGGCCACCATCGGGGCCGCGATAGCGACCAAGCCGAGAAGGGACAGACTGACTGCAAATGACATTGTTTCTCCCTTCTCCTACACGCCGACGACCACGAAGACAAACGCCAGAACGGCGATGCCCACGACGGCCCAGGTCTGATTGCCGAGCACTTTAAAACGCGAGCGCGAGCAGGAGTTCTCGATCACGCCGCACACGACAAAGTCGATCAGGCACTTCACCAGGAAGATGACCGCGCCCAGAACGGCGGCAGCACCCACGGTCGCGGGCTCGCCCCAGGGGACGAAGATCGCGCAGAACCAAGCGAGGACCAGGACCTGCTTCATGGACATGGCGAGCTTGGCCATGGCGAGCGACGGGCCGGAAAGCTCGGCGAGCGGGCCTTCCTGGAGCTCCTGCTCGGCCTCGGCCTGATCAAACGGCAGCTTGCCGAGTTCCATGTAGCAGGCGATCGCAAAGGCGATGCCGGCGAGGATCACGGCGACCGGCGCGTCGATGGCGCCCGTCATGATGTGCTGACCCATGGTGGCAATGTCGGTGGAGCCGCACACCAGGGCGGCGGCAAACAGCGCCAGCAGCATGGACGGCTCGATGAGCACGCTCATGAGCAGCTCGCGGACGCCACCGATACCGGCGTAGGCGTTAGACGAATCCACACCGCAGAGGGCGAAGAAGAAGCGGGCGAGCGCCAGGCTGTACATGATGGTGATGGCGTCACCAAAGACCGGGATGGGGCTTTGTGCCGTAAAGAGCGGCAAACCCATCGCGAGCATAAAGGCGACGGCGAAGAACAGCGGCGGCATGATGCGCAGCGCAAAGCTCGCATCCTCGCTCTGGGACTCGGGGCGCGCAAAGAGCTTGGCCAGGTCGCGGTAGTCCTGCATGATACTGGGGCCGCGACGGTTGTGCATCTTGGCGCGGATCACGCGGCCGAGACCGGAGAAGAACGGTGCGACGGCCATGACGACCACGCCCTGCAGAACGGCAAGTACGATGTTGTTCATGCTCTCCCCTCCTTAACCCATTTGCACGGCAAGCACGAGGAACACCACGAGTGCCGCGACGATGTAGCAGATATAGATGCTGTAGTTGCCGCCCTCGAGCTTAGTCGCGAGGTCGGCGAGCTTCTCGACACCCTTATGCGGGGCATCGACGAGAACCTTGTCGGGTACGGGCTCCACAGCCTCGGCCACACCGGTGAGCTTCTGGAAGAAGTGTGCGATGGACCAGCAGACGGCCGTACAGCGGTCGCGCAGCGTGTAGAGCGGCTGCATAAACCAGGACACCTCGGAGGCAAAGGTCGTGGCCACGACGGGCATATGCTCGTTGGGAGCATAGCCGCATGCCCACGGCTGGGACTTCTGCACCTTGCCGACGGTCTTGAGCTTGCGATAGCCGCAGGTAAGGCCGACGAGCACCACGAGCGCAATGGCGATCGCGGGCGTGGAGGTAGCAGCGCCGGAGTACTGGTTCATGAGCTCCATGCCCTCGGCGGCAAACACGCCACCGTACGGATGCAGTACGGACGCGGCGACATCGACCAGCACGGGCGCGATCACGGGAGCGCCGATGCCCAGCACGACGCAGATGGCCGCGAGCAGGCCCTGTGCAAACACCATGGGGGCGGGAACCTCCTTGGCATTGGCCGCGGCCTCGGAGCGGGGCGCGGAGGCAAAGGAGACGCCATAGGCCTTGACGAAGCACGTGACGGCCAGCGCGCCGGTAATGGCGAGCGCGACGGCAGCGAACACGGCCACGATCATGACGGCCTTGTCACCCTGCATGGCGGCATTAAACAGCGACTGATAGGTAAACCACTCGGACACAAAGCCGTTGAAGGGCGGGATGGCCGAGATGGCAAGCGCGCCAATAAGGAAGCAGATGGCTGTTGCCGGCATACGGCGGAACAGGCCGCCCATCTTCTCCATATTGCGCGTACCCGTGGAGTACAGCAGCGCACCGGCGCCCAAGAACAGCTCGCCCTTAAACATCGCGTGGTTGAACGTGTGGTAGAGGGCGGCCATCAGAGCCAGGACGGCGATGCCGACCGAGTTGAGCGCCATGGCGGCCATGGAGGCGCCGACGCCGAGCAGAATGATGCCGATGTTCTCGACGGAGTGATAGGCCAGCAGGCGCTTGATGTCATGTTCCTGCAGGGCGAAAGCCACGCCGAGTACCGACGAGATCGCACCGAAGACCATGACCGTAAGGCCCCACCAGACCTGAACGCCCGAGGCGGAGAGCAGGTCGAGACCAACCTTGAGGATGCCGAAGATACCGATCTTGATCATGCCGCCGGACATGAGGGCACTCACGTTGGACGGCGCCTCGGGATGTGCCTTGGGCAGCCAGCCGTGCAGCGGGATGATACCGGCCTTGGCGCCAAAGCCAAAGAAGGCGAGCACGAAGCACACGGATGCGACCGCGGGGCTAAACTGCGTAGCGCGGAAATCCGCAAAGGCAAACGAGCCACCGGCGAAGTTAGTCATGGTAAGGAAACTCGCCATGATGAGCACAAAGCCCACGTGCGCGATCACAAAGTAGAGCCAACCGCCGTGGATGGAGTTCTCGTTCTCCTCGATCACAACCAAGAAGTAAGAGGTCAGCGACATGAGCTCAAAGGCGACTAGGAACCAAAACACGTTGTCGGCGGTGATGACAAGCATCATGGACGCCACGAAGGTGTTAAAGAAGAAGCCGGCGCGGCCCTTTTTGCCCGGGTACTCATCAAAGTAGTTGACACCGTAGATCGAACCGGCAAACGCGAGCACCGAGATGAGCGCCACGAACAGGCCGGACAGCTGATTGAGCAGCAGCTGGAAATGGGCAAACGGGAAAAACACGATGGTGTCGACCGACGTGACATTGCCCAGCACAGCCTGGATACCGGCCACAAACGAAAGCACCGCGGCGACGGCGCCGATAAGGCAGCCGGCGGTCTTGGCGGCGTTATCGGCCTTGATCAGCAGAATCGAGGCGAGCGCACCGATGCACGAGACGGCAAGCGATGCGATAAGCAGCGTCATGCTATCCATTGTTTACGCTCCCTTCTGCTTTCTCGGAGAGGCCCTGGGCCACAGCGGTAACGTCGACGACCGGACCGTTTTCGATCGAGCGCAGGCGCTTGGCCTCGTCGAGCTCGCGATCGGCCGCGCCGCCCATGACGGTCAGTGCCTTGGTGGGGCACGCCGCCACACAATGCGGGCCGTCCGGATCGAACTCGCACAGGTCGCACTTAACGGCGCAGGTGTACTGGCCAGGAGCCCACGTAAGCAGGCTGCTCAGGGACTTAGGATACGAAGGCGTCGGGTCGCACATGCCTGCGACGCCGGCAATAGACGTGCCATCGGGATGGATGGCACCGAAGGGGCACGCGATGGCGCACAGCCTGCACCCAATGCACTCCTGCTCCTTGACGTGGATGCGATCGCCATCGTGCTCGATGGCATTCACCGGGCAAACCTCGGCGCAGGGGGCACCCTCGCAATGGTGGCAGGCAAGGGCGGCCGAAATACCGCCGGTCTTCACGAGCGCCAGGCGCGGCGTATCCTGAAGACCCTGCATCCGGTGGGCGTCGGCACAGGCGGACTGGCATGTTCCGCAGCCGATGCACCTCTCCGGGTTGATGTCGATGAAGCGGTTCATCCCCACTTCCTTTCAAAATAACGGGCCGGGCTCCCGAACGTACGGGACGCCCGGCCCAAAAAGCCAACGAGAACGGGACTACACGATTTGATTCACGTGCGTCTCGTCGTCGAACTTGGCGGCGCCGGGCTCAACATCCTGGGGAGCGGCGGCGTCCACCAGAGCCTGCTTGAGCTCGGTGTACTGACGCTCGACTTCGCCCTCGGCCCAAACCTGGTCAGCAATGGCGTCAACCTGGCAGGCGGAGAACTTGTCCTCGGGCGTATGCGAGACCGGGTCGACCTTGTGAATGGTCAGCTCGTTGCACTTGCCGATCCACCACTGGTAGGTCATATAGACCGTGCCCTTGTTGATACGGTCGCTCACGTCGGCGCGGCTGTATACCTGGCCGCGGCGGCTGTGAATCGAGACGATGTCGCCGTTCTTGATACCGCGCGCCTGGGCGTCCGCGGGATTCATGCGGACAAAGCCGGGCTCGTCGGCGAGCAGCGCCAGCGTCTTGCAGTTGCCAGTCATCGAGCGGCAGCTGTAGTGGCCGACCTCGCGGACGGTGCACAGGATGAGCGGGTACTCATCGTCGGGAAGCTCGGAGGGCGCCTCCCAGTCGTGCGCCATCAGGTTGGCGCGGCCGTCCTTGGTGGTGAACTTGCCACCTGCGAACATGTCGGCCGTGCCGTGGTCGTTCACATCGGTGCTCTTAACCGGCCACTGGGCGTAGCCGCCCTCGGGAGCCATCTTCTCGTAGGTCGCACCCACAAAGTTGGGGCACAGGCTAATGCACTCGTTCCAGATCTGCTCGGTGTTGTCGTAGTGCATGGGATAGCCCATGCGCGTGGACAGGTCCGCGAAGATCTCCCAGTCGTGGCGGCACTCGCCCTTGGGCGGAACGGCCGCGTCAAAGTGCTGGAAGCTACGGTCGGATGCGGTAAAGACACCCTCGTGCTCGCCCCAAGAGGTGGCAGGCAGGATGACGTCGGCGAGCATGGTCGTCTGCGTCATAAAGATGTCCTGGCAGATGAACAGATCCAGCTCGGAGAGCGTCTTGCGCATTCCGGCCGAATCAGGCTCGGTCTGGACCGGGTCCTCGCCGTAGTTGTAGAAGCAGTGCACCTTGCCCGCGTCGACCAGGTGACCCAGGTCGGTGAGCTTGTAGCCCTCCTCCAAGGGGAGCTTTTCCTCGGGCACGCCCCAAGCCTTGGCAAACTTGGCACGCACAGCCGGGTCGGTGACCTTCTGGTAGCCAGGGTACAGGTTGGGCAGCATGCCCATATCGCAGGAGCCCTGGACGTTGTTCTGGCCACGCACGGGCGCGAGGCCGGAATTGGGTTTGCCGATCTGGCCGGCAACGCAGGCGATGGAGGCGATGGTGTGCACCGTCTTCAGGTTCTGCTTCTGCTGGCATACGCCCATGCCCCAGCCAATGATGGCAGAGGGCTTCGCCGTGGCGTACATCTCGGCAGCTTGGTGGATCAGCGCGGGATCGACACCCGTGATGTCCTGTACGGATTCGGGAGTGTAGTTCTTGATGGTCTCCCACCACTCGTCAAAGCCGTTCGTATGCTCGGCGACGAATTCCTTGTCGTAGAGGCCATCGTTGACCAGACAGTTGGCAAAGGCGTTGAGGAACGCAACATTGCAACCGTTCTTGATCGGAAGGTAGAGATCGGCGATACGCGCGGTTTCGATATGGCGCGGGTCGGCGACGATGATCTTGCAACCCTTTTCTTTGGCTCGCACGATACGCCTTGCGACGATGGGGTGCGAATCGGCAGGGTTATAGCCGAAGAGGAAAATGCAGCCCGCATCCTCCATACCGGGGATGGAGCATGACATGCAACCTGAACCAACCGTGTCCATCAGACCGAGGACAGTAGGGCCGTGTCAAGTACGGGCGCAGTTGTCCACGCTGTGGGTGCCGATGCACGCACGCGTAAACTTCTGCATGACGTAGTTCGCCTCATTGCCGCCGCCTCGCGAAGAGCCGGTGGTCATGACAGCGTTAGGACCATATTCGTCAATTATGGCCTGCATCTTAGATGCGGTGAAATCCAGTGCCTCGTCCCAGCTTACGCGCTCAAGATCCGCGCCCTTGGTGCGGCGGATCATCGGGTGCAGTACGCGAGGAGTCAAGATCTTGGTGTCGTTGATGAAGTCGTAGCCGCTCATGCCCTTAAGGCACAGCTCGCCCTGATTGGTGATGCCGTTGAGCGGTTCGGTACCCACGACCTGGCCGTTTTGGACCAAGAGGTTAAACTGGCAACCGGCACCGCAGTACGGGCAGATCACTTTATGCTTCTCCATGACACCCTCCTTCCTTTCTCTGCTACCGATTAATCGGTACGTATTTGACAATCGTCGGGCCTGTATGGCCGCCCGCCTACGCCTCGTTTTCGATGGTGGCGCGGGCACGCTCGGCAGTCAGCTCCGCCAGGCGCTCCTCGTCTACCAAGGTGAGGCCCTTGGTCGGGCACGCCTCGGCACACGCCGGACCGCCGGGACGGTCCACGCACAGGTCGCACTTGAGCACGAAGCTCTTAGTCTGCGAACCCACGCGCACGTCGCCCATCAAGACGGGGACCTGCGTGGTCGCCACGCTCACGGCACCAAAGGGGCACGCCATGACGCAGCTCTTGCAGCCGATGCAGTTGTCCTCGTTAACGCCGATGCGATGGTTCTTTGGATCAAAGAACAAGGCACCCGTGGGGCAGGCCTTAGCGCACGGGGCATCCTCGCAGTGATGGCAAGCCACCGGTGCGGAGATCTCGTACGTACGCGTCACGCGCAGGCGCGGCGCGGCGATGTTGCCGGGGATGTCGTGCGCCTCGATGCACGCCGCCATGCAGGTTTGGCACCCAATGCAGCGTGAGGAATCGGCTACGACTCGTTTATTGCCCATGTTGTTCACTCCCTCCTGAATCCCATGCCGGAGAGACCCTGTCGACGTTGTCCCAAGCCGCCCGTGACCTGGCATCGGCGTATCGAATGCATGCGGCGAAACAGGCACTCGGTAGAATTTCTCCAACGGTATACAGGTTGAATATACGCAGTTGCAGGGGGTAAACTTGAGCGTAACCCCTGCAATACGTGTGTATTGCAGGGGTTTGGGCTGGTTAGGATTATTCTTGGGTAGCTATAAAGATAAGTGTATTACACGCGTACGCCAAGAAAGATTTCGCGCTCGTTTATGCAGGATGTAGTACGTTTGTAATGTTGATCGCGCTCAATTACTCTAGTGCAATAAAGTAGTAGTTATAAGATTGGCTATTACTAGCCGAAACTGTATGTGACTATTCATACTGCACGCTCATTAAGGGAGGCCAGTGATGTCATCGACTCAAAAACGAGCCATCCTGCAGGTGCGCATTCGCGAGGAAGACAAGCAGCATGCCGAGCGTCTCTACGACGCCATGGGCACATCGCTCGCCGAGGCTGTCCGTCTATTTGTCGCGCAGAGCATTTTGATGCGCAAGCTCCCCTTTCAGCCGGTCGCCGTGCGCTCAAAGGACGGCACCGCCGCCTATGGAACGCTCAAAGCATATGGGGACCCCAATCGCCGCTCCAAGGAGCGCAATGCCTGGATTGAATACCTTGCTACAGAAAGCGACGATTCGATTTTGGGTCCCGAGGAAGTAGATATCCATGAGTAGCACCATCATCGACGAGACCGTCATCCTGCGCTATCTGCTCGACGACGACGAGGTCCTGTCGCCGCGCGCCGCCAAGGTCATCGCCACGCGCACCGCTCGTGTCTACCCCGAGATCATCACGCGCGTCGTGGTCACGCTGCGCGACGTCTATAAGGTTCCACGCGTTGAGATTGCTGCGGCCATGAAAAGGCTGATCGATGACGTCATGGTCGACGAGCCCACCGTTGTCGCCCTTGCCGTCAAACTCTTTGGCAAGACCCATATGGACTTTACCGACTGCCTCCTCGCAGCCCGAACAGCCATCTACAACGATGGTGTCGTGAGCTTTGGCAAGCCCATCATCCAAGGCATGATCGATTACCGCCGCAAGCGCCAAACCGCAGCCGAAGCCCGCAGCCGCAGCATCGACTCCACCATCGACAAGCTCCGCCACCGCCCCCGCAGCTAACCCCATCCCCTCCTAAGTTGCGGTGAAATAGTTCCTAGATTAGGCTTATTCGCGCTTTTCAGAAATTAATTAACCGCAACTTCCAGGTTGGCCATCCGAAACTGGCAGCCTTGGACCGCGAATCCTACTGTTCGCCACAAAATGGGCCTATCTACTACGTTTAACCGATTACCCTCGACCATACAGAAATCCGAAATATCAAAACAGCTGGTAGACGGCTTGCCGATTTTCCGAAACTGCTGCTATGGTCGTCCCCTGCGGGCCAAACGTAGTAGATGGGCCGCTTTCGTGGCTCAACACCAGACCAGTCATTTTGGGGCAGGGCTTTTTTTGACCACATTTCCCAGCCGATCGCCAGAGCAGTCAAAAAGCCCGCTCCAAATTAGCTACCCCGGCCTTTAATGGGCCCGCAAAAGCCAAAAGACAGTCCGTATTTAACCGCAACTTAGGTGGGCGCGGAGCGGGTTCGATTCCCGTCGCCCGGCGCGTAAACGAAAACAGCTCTGATCCCCAAAGGAAACCAAAGCCGTTAAAACAATTCTTGTGGAGCGGGCGACGGGAATCGAACCCGCGTCATCAGCTTGGAAGGCTGGGGTTCTACCATTGAACTACGCCCGCAAGATATGGTCGGGACGACAGGATTTGAACCTGCGACATCCTGCTCCCAAAGCAGGCGCGCTACCAAACTGCGCCACGTCCCGAAGGTGTTGAGCAGCTAAGGTCTAAACCTTGCGTGTCCCAAAGCGAAGGAAATTATAGGGGAGACTCCCCGCCTGTGCAAGCGCAGAAACCCTAGCTCCTCGAATGTGCGACAAACTTGCTGTGGAGCAGACCGATCACAAACGCCACCACGGCGACTGGCGCCCACGCGGCACCGATATCCGCCAGGGGCAATGCATCGAACGGCAGCCACGCGCCCGCAAAGAACGCATCGCGGACCGAAGTGATCACACTCTGCACCGCGACAACGCCGCCGACCCAGACCCACACCTGCGGATGAGCGTCGCAAAAGCCGTGCACCAGGCCCATCAGTACCAGCACGATGGCAACGGGATACAAGGCGTTGAGCATGGGCACCGAGAACATAAGAATCACGTCGAGGCCCACATTGGAGAGCACGCACGAAAACGCTGCGAACACAAAGGCGAGAACCGCAAAGGGACGGCGCATGGCCTCCTCAGAGGCCTCCGCTCCCCCTTCGACCACATACGTCTCGCAGAAGTAACGCGAGCAGCAGCTGATGAGGCCGATGCACACGTTCATGCAGGCGAGGAAGAAGATGGCGAAGACCACGACCGTGCCGGCAAGCCCAAAATGCATGGAGGCCGAACGGGCGAGGATGGCGGCGCCGTTGGTAGCGTCGGGCATCACGGTGCCGAGCTGCATACCGGCAAGTCCCAAGCCGCAGTAGATGATGGCCATGAGCACGCCGGCGATCACGCCGGAGCGCGAAATCTCGAAGGCCACGCGCTTGTCATCGGTAACGCCCAGCTCGTGTATGGTCTCGGCGATGATGATGCCAAAGGCGAGCGACGCGAGCAGGTCCATGGTCTGGTAGCCGGTCAAAAAGCCCTGCACGGCAGCACCGGCATCATAGGGAGCCTGCGGCGCGGCGGCGGGGCCCAGCGGCGAGACCATGGCGGCACCCACGACCAATACGATAAGGGCAATGAGCGCGGGGCCCGTAATGCGGCCGAGCACGCGTGTGATGACGCCCGGGCGCAGCGTGAGCGCAAACGCGACGACAAAGAAGCCGACGGCAAACACCAGGCGCGCCGTGCCGAGCGAGACGCCCTCGGGCAACAGCGGCACCAGCATCTCGAAGGCCGTAGAGCTTGTGCGCGGAATGGCCAGGCACGGACCGATGGCCAGGTAGACCGCCGCAACGAAGAATTCGCCAAACTTAGGATGCACACGCCCGGCCAGCTCTCGGGCCGTGCCAGCGAGCGCGACGGCGATAAATCCCATAACGGGCAGACCGATAGCGGCAATCAAAAAGCCGATCATGGCAACCGGCGTGGCAGAACCTGCCTGCAGCGCCAGCAGCGGCGGAATAATGAGGTTACCGGCGCCAAAGAGCATCGAGAACAGCGCAATGCCGACGGTAACGACATGGTCGGAACGCAGACCGCGCGGGGCGGATGAAGCCATAGGCACACCTTTCGGGTCGAAACAAAAACGGGACGGGCAAAATACCCGTCCCGCAAGTATAAACGGTCCAGCAGCTTTAGCAGACTAAATTGCGCAGAGCATCGATAGCCGTATCGACTTCTTCGGTCGTGTTGAAATACCCAAACGAGAAGCGGACGACACCCTGGCGCTCGGTATCTAACGCACGGTGCATGAGCGGAGCGCAATGGGCACCGGGGCGCGTCGCAATCCCCCACCCTTGCATGAGCGCGTCCGAGATCTCGGCCGAGTCGATATCACCCACGTTGAGTGAGACGATCGCCGAGCGCACGGGCTGGTCAAACGCACCGTAGAGCGCAATGCCGGGGATTTCGCGAGCACCGGCGAGGAAGCGCTCTGCAAGCGAGCGCTCATGCGCCGCAATCGCCTCGACCCCACCTTGCGCCTCGATAAAGTCGAGACCGGCAGAAAGTCCCGCGATGCCGTGGCCGTTGAGCGTGCCCGCCTCAAGACGCGTGGGCCACTCAAGTGGCTGCAGCGGGTCAAAGCTGTGCACGCCCGTGCCGCCCATGGCCCACGGAGACACGTCAATGCCCTCCGCCACGGCCAGGCCGCCGGTGCCTTGGGGTCCCATGAGCCCCTTGTGGCCGGTAAAGCACACAATGTCGAGCCCCATGGCATGCATATCGATACGCGCCGTGCCGGCAGACTGAGAGGCATCGACGATCACCAGCGCACCTGCCGCATGGGCCATGGCCGCCACGCGCGCAATGTCGACCGCGTTGCCGGTCACATTAGAGGCATGCGTCACCACCACGGCACGCGTACCGGGCGTGACTAGCCGCTCGAGCTCGTCGTAGTCGAGCGCGCCGTTCGCGTCGCAACCCGCATGCTCAACCGTCACACCCTGCTCTGCCGCCAAGCGATTGAGCGGACGTAGCACGGAGTTGTGCTCGAGCACCGTCGTGACCACGCGGTCGCCGGGGCGCACCACGCCACAGATGGCGGTGTTGAGCGCCGCCGTAGAGTTGGGCGTAAAGCACACATGGTCCGCCCTCGGGCAACCTAAAAGGCGCGCGAGCTTGGCACGGCAACCGTGAATCGTACGAGCGGCATCGAGGGCACCCGACGTGGCGCCGCGCCCGGCATTGCCGAGCGAGCACATCGCCTGCGTCACGGCATCGATGACCGTCTGCGGCTTGTGCATGGTCGTCGCCGCGTTATCCAGGTAGATCATCGCACGACCTCCCACATATCAATCACGGTATAGCCCTCGGTGGGAACGCCCGCCGCGGCGAGTTCACCGCGCAGCAGCTCCTCATCGGCAGGCAACGCTTTCCACGCCAGACCACAGCCGGCAGCGACCTCCCCGGGCACGGGAATCGTTCGCCCGGGAAGGCCACGCTCAACGCACAGGGACTCGCAGCCCATGGCGGCCGCCGTGGTGGGAAACGTGATGACAAGCGCCGGGCGCTTCTCCCTCATGGCAACTCCAACCAATACGCTACGGGCGCACGACGCGCACGGCCTGCTCCATCTTCTCCACGATCACGTACATGTTGGTGACCTCGCCCACCGCAAGCTGGTCTTTAATGCCATAGTGGTCGAGGCAGGTACCACAGGTGAGAATCTCGACACCCTGCTCGGCCAGGCCCTTCAGGTCGTCGAGCACCGGCGAGCCCTCGACGGTGAGCTTGGCGCCGCCGTTGTAGAACAGCATGGTCGCGGGCAGCTCCTCCTGCTGCGTCACGGCAAAGATAAACGCCTTCATGAGCTTGTGGCCCAGCTCGTCGTCGCCGCGGCCCATGCAGTCGGTGTAGACGGAAATGACGAGCCTGCCCTTGCCGGCGCTGGCATCACAGAAGGCAGCGCCATCCTGCTCGGGATCGGCCATGGCAACGGCGCCAGAGGTCGCCACGGTCACGTGCCACTCGGCGTCAGAAACCTTCTCGACCGAGGCCGTGCAGCCCTTCTCCTGCGCCATCTTGGAGATGTTCTTGACGGCGGTCTCGTTGTCGACCGAGGTCACGACGGCGCCCTCGCCATCGAGCTGCTTCAGAGCTTTGAGCGTCTTGACGACGGGCAGCGGGCAGGCATCGCCCATGGCATTGACTTCAATCTTGGCAGACATAGCAAATTCCTTTCGAAAGAGCCGTTCTAGAGAACGGCAAACAGTTACATAAACGTGCGGGCTAGCGAACAACGCGGACGGCAGGACCGCCCGGCTCCGCCTCGCACACGCGCCCGACAACGGCCGCGATGCGCCCCTCGGCATGCAGGCGACGCGCAAGCTCATCCACATCGGCAGCAGGCGCCGCGATGAGCAAACCGCCCGAGGTCTGCGGATCGTACAGCGCATCCAACATGCCCGGCCCCAGGTCATCGTCGGCCGCCACGCGCGGGCCAAAGAAGTCCTGGTTGCGGTAGGCACCGGCAGGAATAATGCCCAGACGCGCCATGTCGAGCACCTGATCAAAGAGCGGCACCGCCCCCGACACAAGCTCAATCTGCACGCCCGAGCCCTCGGCCATCTCGCACGCGTGCCCGATCAGGCCAAAGCCCGTGACATCGGTGCAGCCGTGAAGCTCAAGTCCCTCGGCCAGACGAATCGGGGCCTCGTTGAGGGCGCGCATCGAGTCGAACATCGGGCTGGCGTCATCCTGTTCGATAAGCTCGCCCTTAATGGCCGTGGTGATGACGCCCGAGCCGATCGCCTTGGTCAGCAGCAACGCATCGCCAACGCGCGCGCCGCTGTTGGCGAGCATGCGGTCGAGCGAGACAAAGCCGCTCACGGACAGGCCGTACTTGGGCTCGTCGTCGTTGATGGTGTGGCCGCCTGCGATGGAGCAACCCGCCTCGACGCACTTATCGGCGCCGCCCGCCAGAATCTGACCGGCAACCTCAACGCCCAGGCAACTGGGTATGCAAAGCAGGTTCATGGCATGGCTCGGCCGCCCGCCCATGGCGTAGATGTCCGACAGCGAGTTGGCCGCAGCGATCTGGCCAAACAGGAACGGGTCATCGACCATCGGTGGGAAGAAGTCGATGGACTGCACGAGCCCCAGGTTCTCCCCTACGCGGAAGACGCTCGCATCGTCGGAGGTATCGAACCCCACGAGCAAGTTGTCGTTATGCACATTGGGTAAGTCGCCCAGGACCTGGGCGAGGGCTCCGGGAGCCAACTTAGCGGCTCAACCGCTCGCGGCTGTCATGGACGTGAGCCTCATGGTGTCCTTAGCCATACGAACCCCCTTCCAACAAATCAACGACTTTAAGTATACGCGCCAGGCACGCTTCCCAAGAGACCGCCGACGGCTCGAACGTCGAAAGCGGCGCCGCAAGCGCCTGCGCGATAGCATCTGCCAGTGCGCGCTCAAACAACGGAAGGTCGGCCGCCACGGGCGTGTCGACATCCGTCACACGCGGCGACGCCGCCCACGTCACGGGAGCACCGGGAAGCATCGCCTCCATCCAGGGACGAACGCCGGGCAAATCGGTCGCCACAACTTTGCAGCCGCACGCGAGGGCCTCGATCGTCACGAGCGGCAGACCCTCGTAAAACGAAGGCAGCACAAAGACGTCGGAACTGCGGTAGGCACGCACGAGCCCATCGCTATCCAGGCGCCCCGCCAGCGTCACCGGCACATCCGAGGCCGCGGTCAAGCGCTCAATACGCGCGTACTCGGCATCGTCCCCGCGGCCGCCCACAAGTACCAAGCCAGATGGGCGGACGTCATCGTCAATCGGCAATGACACGGCTCGAACCAGCGACTCGACGCCCTTTTTAAAGCAAATCTTACCCACGTACACAAGCGATCCCGGCTGCCTCGCCACGCTTGCATCACAGCAGAAGACGCGATGGTCGTAGCCCGTCCCAATCACGTGGATGCGATCGGCATCGACGCCGCACACCAGGCCAATCTGCTCAGCCTGCTCAGCATGGAGCGCAAAGACGGCATCGAGCCGACGAACCGCGCTTACGATGCGATCGCGCTCGAGCGCATGCGAACGCAGCTGGCGCAGGTCGGTCGAATGGCATACGGCAACAACCGGCACGCCCCGGACGCGCTCGCGCGCCAATGCGGTCACCAGATACAGGTGATGGCAGAGCACCAGATCGGGCCGAAACTCAGCCACCGCTCGATCGATTGCAGCAGCAAATGCCCGCTCAAATGCCTCGAGCATCGAAGGCGTCAGATCACGATAGCGTGTGGAGGGATAGGGCATGACATCGGACATGCCACAGATGGGAAACGGCAGCTCGGGCGACTCGAACGGTACGGCAAACACGGCAGCACGCCGGTCCAGCTCGCCTTGGGTATCACCCGGTGCCGCGCCGCAAAGCACGGCGGCGCGATGCCCCGTCTCGATCTGCTCGCGTACGAGCGCGGCAAGGTAGGTGCCGCTGCCAGTGCTATCTGGTTTTTGTGCCGAGATATTGAGGATGCGCATGTCGCGGTACACCCCTAGGCCAAGGCGGCGGCGCGGACAGCCGCGCCGATCGCTCCGGCAAAGCGAGCCTGGGGCGAGGTGGTCACCGGCGACCCCAGTAGCTCGCCCAACCGCTCCACCACGAAGGCGTTCTCGCACAGGCCACCGGTCAGGTAGTACGGGGCGCCCGCGGCCTGCCCGGCCATGGTCGCCACGCGCGAGACCACACTGTCGATCACGCCACGCGCAATGTTCTCGCGCGGCTCACCGCGACCGATCAGGCTGATGACCTCGCTTTCGGCAAACACCGTGCACATGCTGCTGATCTTGGTGGGCTCGCCGGAACGCGCCAGGTCGGCCATCTGCTGCTGGGAAATGCCCAGGCGGTCGGCCATGATCTCCAGAAAGCGCCCCGTGCCTGCGGCGCACTTGTCGTTCATGGCGAACTTTGCCACGCGGCCGCCCTTGAGTTGGATGACCTTGGTATCCTGGCCGCCCACGTCGATCACCGTGCCCTGCTCGCCAAACAGGCGGACCGCACCGGCACCATGGCAGGTGATCTCGGTCACTACCTTGTTGGCATAGGGCACCGCGACACGGCCGTAGCCAGTCGCGACCACGCGAACATCGTCGCCCGTCACGTCATAGCCGGCTGCGGCGAGTTCACCGCGTAGGCGCTCGGCCGCATCGACCGACGAATACCCCGTCGGCATGACGCAGGTCCACGCAATGGCGTTGTCCGTCTCCACCACCGCAGCCTTCGCGGCCGTCGAGCCTATGTCGATACCAATGCCAACCACGGCATCCTCCTTCTATGCGGCAAAGCAGCTATCCCTTTGCCGCATTTGTCCTACAGGGTCTCGATAAAGGCAGCGATGCGCGTCTCGATCTGGCCCATGTCACCGTTGCTGTAGTCGGTCTCGATCTTCATATACGGAATACCCGCACCCTCGACAACCTCCTGCATGCGCGCACTCTCCACGTTAAAGGTGTGGCAGGCCTGCAGCACGCTCTCCACCACGCCATCGACGTGGTACTTCTCGCACATGGCCAGCGTGTTTTCCATACGACCGTCGTTGGGCGTCATGACCGAGCAGTTGATGACCAGGTAGCGGTCGGCGATGGCACGCAGGATGTCGGGAGCCTCCGGATCGATCATCATGGCCGCCGTGCGCTCGCCCGAGCAATCGTCCATGCACACGACCACGCCGCCATTGGACTCGATGGTGCGACCGATCTTGTTGATCACGCCGCCCACCGGGCAACCAGTGATCAGAATGCGCTTGGCATCCGCCGCAACCGGGCGCTCGCCTGCGTCGTAGGCCTCGCGCAGCTTGGCAACCTTTTGCTCCAGTTGCTGCGTATAGGCCTCGATATCAAAGCTGAACGTACCGGCAAACATGGTGCTCATCAGGTCGACGCCGCTCATGGCCGCCGGCTGGTTAGCCTGCAGCGCAAACATCTCGAGCTGGGCCGCACGCAAGCGGTTGCGACGACGGACGGCAGCGCGCAGGTCATCGTCGGTAATCGTGATGCCGTAGAAGCCCTCGAGCTCCTCCTTGAGCAGGCGGCACTCCTCGTACCAGCCTTCACGCTCGTAGGCACGATCGCGACCCTGCGGAAGATGCAGAATGTGCGTGCGCTTGAGCTCGTTGAGCAGCTCGTACATCTTCTTCTTGCCGTCGCAGGTGGTCTCACCGATGATCATGTCGCTAAAGTACGTAAACGGACACTTTTGCGAATAGGCAAAACCATACGTAGACTTGATGAGCGGGCACAGGTTTGCCGGCAGCACCTTCTCGGCCTCGGGAATCACCTCGTCGGACGTACCACACAGAGCCACGCTCGAGGCGCCCGCGGCATCGATAATCTCGAGCGGCGTATAGCTGCACAGATAACCGACAAGACGATTGCCCGCCTGCTTGTAATCCTTAACGCGAATAAACGCGGCCTTGCGCTGCTCGTTGAACTCCTCAAACGTGGACGGCAACGGCTGCTCAATATTTTCCGACATATAACTCCTTAACAAACCTTTTAACCAACCAAGGAAACGGCTTTCCCAGGTGCCCGAGGTTGCCGTGAAAGAGGAGCGTCGCGTACTTTGGTACGCAAGCGACGGTTTGAACAGCAAGATCGGGTGCCTGGGGAAGCCGCCGGGACGAATAGTCCTAAATGGTTTCCAAGAAAGCCTCAATCCTGGTTTGCAGTTGGCCTGCATCCTCGCCGGCGTAGTCGGTCGTGATGTGCATAAACGGAATGCCGGCCTCCTCGGCAGCCTTCTCCACGGCAAACGACTCCATCTCGTAGAGCGTGCAGAACTGCAGGGCCACGTCGACAATGCCGTCGGCATGCAGGTTCTTGGCCATCTGGACAATGTCCTTCATACGCTGGTCGTTGGGCGTAAAGACGGCACAGTTGATCTTAAAGTAGCGCTCGGCGATAGCATCGAGCATCTCGTCAACCGTCTCACCGGACTCATCGACCAAGTCCTTGTAATAGCGCGAACCCGTGCAGGACTCCTCGCCCACCACAACGCCGCCGGCCTTCTCGATGAGGTTGAACAGCTTCCAGTTGGGCACGGCCATGGGCGTGCCGGTGTACAGGATGCGCTTGGTTCCCTTGGGCGCCACGCCCTCTCCGGCCTCGACACGCTGCTCACACTCGGCCGCCATATCGTTGATGGCTCCGGTCAGACGCGGCGTGTCGTCCATAAAGGCGGCCTGAACGGTCAGCAGGCTGTCGAGACCGCTAATGGGCGCTGGGTCGGCAGCGCGCGTGGCAGCGAGGCGCTGCAGGGCGCGACGCTTCTCATTGACGGCGCGGACGGCGGCCTTCAGACGCTCAGGCGTAATCGTGACGCCACACTCTTCCTCAATCTTGGCGGCGAGCTTTTTAACCTCGGCCTTCCAGGTCACGAGCGTCGACTCGTCGTGCACGTTGGGAATATCCATGACGTACATGTTCTTTTGCGTGGCAAAAAACTCGTAGGCCTTCTTCTTGCCATCGCAGGTGTTCTCGCCTACCACCAAGTCACTCGACTCAATGTAGGGGCAGACTTCACCCAGCTTAAAGCCGGCAAAGCTCTTGATAAGCGGACAAGTGTTGCGCGGCAAGTGCTCCTCGACCTTGTCCGTTGCCCAATCGGCACCCGAGCACAGACCAACGGGAATGCCGTCACAGGCAAGCACGATCTCCTCGGGCACGTACACGCAGAACGAGCCCACGATTTTAGTGGCCTCGCCAGCCTCCTTCTTGTCGAGCATCTCCTTAATGCGGCCGCTATGGATGTTGGTGGCCACAAAGTCCAAGTAGGACGTGGACTTGGGGCGGTTGTTCTGCGACAGGAACATGTCCCCGTACATCTGGCCCACGGCGCCCAGCAGCATATCGTGGTCGGCAAGATTCATGCCGAGGCTCTCCCACATCGGATGGAAATCGAATTCTTCAGCCATAACGGTTCCCCTCTCGAACCAAAAACGGATAACAGCGGTATCGATGCACGACGGACGGCGATTGCCCGGCCGTGCTCAAACCCGGAATTTTAGGGAACCTGCTTTGCGGTCGATTATTTAGTTGTGCGTCGTCTCTCCCGGAGCCGTGAACATACCTGCTCATATGCGACTCCGAGCCATATACAGGGCGCGCGCGGCAACGCGGCAAATGTATGTCGTCTGCGGCATGTGCGCACCCTCCTTAACCAGTTGAGGTCAACTATATCAACGGTCATCGACC
This sequence comes from uncultured Collinsella sp., assembly GCA_958431945.1. Classification (GTDB taxonomy): domain Bacteria; phylum Actinomycetota; class Coriobacteriia; order Coriobacteriales; family Coriobacteriaceae; genus Collinsella. The sequence goes on from CAUASQ010000003.1 coordinate 23,071, forward strand.
ATGCGAACACCGTTGACATTCGTACGACAGCGTCGTGTGCCGTTGTCTAATAAATTATTATCTTGATTAATAATAGTTTGTCATACCTCATTCGGCGAACGGCGAAAACAAAGCCGCCGAGGCTTATATCCCCCGACGGCATTACCCGGCGCTATCGACAAACCAAATGGATCTTGCTGGCATCAAAATGCATGCGCAGCGTCTCGCCTTCTTGCGGCAGCTCGTCGACAGGCATGCCCACTTTGTTGACCTTCCACTGCAGGCGCGTCGGCGCATCGGCACGCGGCGCGTCCAGCAGCACCAGGCGCTCAAAACGCGAATCGCTCACGCGGGCCACGTGCAGGTCATAGCTGTTGCGACCCCGCTCGGCACGGTTGTCCACATGGAAGTAGCTCGCACGAATACCCAGGTACGCCACGTTATCGGGAACCTCACGGCCCACGTTGAAGGTCATGCCCCAGTCCAGGGCCTCAACTTCCTGAAGCCCGATCTTGCGCGCGCGGCTCGTATTCTTGCAGCCCGTCAGGCGCAGCGCAGCCAAGGTTTGCGGCCGGTGGATCACGTCCTCGACGGAGCCGATCTCCTCCACATGCCCGTTATGCATCACGCAAATGCGCTCGCACAGGCGGCATGCCTCGTCAATATCGTGGCTCACGTAGAGCACGGTACGGTTACAGACGTCGAACAGGTCGAGCATGTTCTGCTCAAGCGCGCTCTTGAGATACGCGTCGAGCGCGCTCATGGGCTCGTCGAACATAAAAATGCCCGGGTGTGCCGCCACCATGCGAGCAAGCGCCACACGCTGCTGCTGGCCGCCCGAGAGACGCGCGGGATAGCGGTCGGCAAAATCGGCCAGTCCAAAGATACCCAGGTAGCGCTCGGCAAGTTGTCTGCGCGCCGCGGCGTCGCCTGCACCCTCAACGCCGGCACATACGTTATCGGCCACCGTCATGTTTGGAAACAGCTGATAGCTTTGAAACATCAGGGCGCATTTTCGCTCCTGGGGCGAAAGGTTGATGCCCGTCGCAGAGTCAAAAAAGGTCACGCCGTTGACGACGATCTTGCCCTCGTCGGGCGTCTCCACGCCGGCAATACAGCGCAAGGTGCAGCTCTTGCCGCATCCGGAGGCGCCGAGCAGCGCCACACGCTCCTCGCCGGCATCGAGCTGCATGTCGAGCATAAACCCGGGATAGCGCTTTTTGATATCCAGGACAAGCGACATGGTCTATCGACCTCCCTTCGAGACGGCGTCATCGCGCATAAGTTCGGCCAGCGCCTCGCGATCGATACGCAGCGCATCGCCGCCCACTGGGTCGAGCGAATCGATCTGGCTACCCAGCTGCTTGGCCTGTTTGCGCCCTGCACGGGAGAGACCACGCTCGCGATACTTTTGCGAATGCGCCGTGTACATGTTGATGAACAGGATGACCAGGAAACTAAACACGATCACAACGACGACCCAAAAGAGGGCCACCGAGGTGTTGCCGCCCATCCACTCAAAGTAGATGGCGATGGGGATGGTCTGGGTAATGCCGGCGTAGTTGCCCGCAAAGAACAGGGTGCAGCCAAACTCGCCCATGGCACGCGCGAAGGCAAGCACCGCGCCGGCGGCAATCGAGGGCCAGCCAAGCGGCATCATAAGCTTGGTAAAGATGCGGCGCTCGGACCATCCCAGGGTTCGCGCGGCATCGAGCATCTGCGTGTCAAGGCTCTCAAAGGCTCCGAGCGCCGTGCGGTAGACCAGCGGAAACGACACAACGACGGCCGAAATGACCGCCGCGGGCCAGGTAAAGACGATCGAGATGCCGTGCGCGATGAGCCACTGGCCCACCCCGGTCGAGCGGCCAAACAGCATGAGGAGCAGAAAGCCGCAGACCGTGGGCGGCAGCACCATAGGAATCGTAAAGACTGAATCGAGCAGGCCCTTGATGCGACTCGAGGTACCCATAGTCTTCCACGCGGCAAACAGGCCCAGTGCAAAGGCAATCACCAGGGCAAGGCCACTCGTTTTAATGGACACCCAAAACGGGCGGTAGTCGATGCCGCCTAAAAAGGAGGCCAGAGAGGTCAAGGGCCCCTGCTCATCCCGCAATACGACAGACGATGCTTCTACCATTTGAGCGCTATCAAGCCAACGCGCGCCGCCCTTGGCATCACCCGAGGCCGATGCAATCACCACATAGCGGTCCCCATCCGCACCACGCACATCAAAGCCATAGCTATACCCGCCGGCATCAAACGTTGTTTCCTCCGTGACATACCAGGGAAGATCAACGTCCCCTAGCTGCGCACCTCCCATGGAGTTTACGCTGTCGAGCTCACAGACGAGGGCCTTGAGACCCGATACGCACTCGTTGTCCTGCGGATCCAATCCATACTTCTCGGCCGCCTTGGGCGATATCCACACCACAACGCGATCGGCAGCAGGCGCCACTACAAGGTCCACGTCCTCGTCAACGGGAAACCGGTAGCCCTCAGGCTGGCCCTCCATAGCACGAGCGGTCCCCTTGGCCAACCGCTCAAAACCCTCGATCCCATAGGAAAGCCCATGAGCGGTCGCAACAACCTGGGCCCCGTCCTCAGCGACCCCAGCAAACGCAAATTCCGGCACCCAGCAAAGCGCGAAGGTCAAAGCACAGGCGACAAGCATGCGGAATCTATTAAGCACGAAAAGCTCCAAGCGAATACAAGGACGGAGTGAAACACAAAACGATGGAATTATCGCGCCAAGCCGCACTACTCGGAAAGCTCAAAGCCGTACTTAGCCCAAATCTTCTGAGCCTTCTTGTTGGTCAGACAGAAGTCGATAAAAGCCTTGGCCTCGTCGGCGTGCTCGGAGCTCTCGGCAACGGCGCCCGGGTACACGATGGGCTTGTGCGAATCCTCGGGGCACACGAAGGCCTCCTCGATGCCGTCATAGCGGAAGATATCGGAGCTGTAGACAAAACCGGCCACGCAGTCGCCCGTAGAGACGTAAGACGCAGCGGTGCCGACCTTGTCGGCCAGGGCCACCTTGTCGGCAAGCTCGGGTGCATACTCGCCGTCGTCGCCCTCGGTGCCGGTGTAGAGACCCACAGAAGCTAAGGTCTGGTTAGCGTACTTGCCGGCGGGGACGGTCTTGGCGTCGCCGATGGCGATCTTGCCGTCCAGGTTCACGACGTCGGCGATAGCCTCGATCTTGGTGTCGGAGCCCTCAGCGCGAATGATCACAAGGTCGTTGACGAACATATCCTCACGTGTGCCGGCATCGACGAGCTCGGCGGCTTCGGCTTCGTCCATGGTGCCCTTGGAGGCGGTGATGAGCACGTCGACCGTGGCGCCAGCACGCATCTGCTCAACGAGGTCGCCAGACGCCTTAAACTGCGTGTCGGCAAACGTGGTGCCGGTCTGGTCGGTGTAGAGCTCTTGGACCTCGGGCAGAGCCTTCTCGAGCGAGTTAGCGGCAAAGACCTGCAGCTCGACAGCCTTCTTGGAAGATGCCTTAGCAGAGCCGGCATCGGAACCGGTCGACTCAGGCTCCTTGTTTCCGGAGCAGCCGGCAAGGCCAAGGCCGGCAGCGGCGACAGCGGAGAGTGAGACGAATCCGCGGCGAGAAACCATATCGAACATGTTCAACCCTTTCGTACCTTGTGCCCGGGCACCCCACCGCGGGCTTTATTCTGTAATTAGATTATACTTCGATGCGAATAAAGATTATGAGAAATTATTCTCGTCTGAGAATATAGTTTCAAGCATGCCTACAGAATGCCGTCCCCTTGGGCGCAAATAAAAGGCGGAGCAGCCGTTCAGGTCGCTCCGCCGCAGGTAAACCGCTTAGTTGGTATGTCCGCCGCCCGCTGTCATCTGAGCCGCATGCTCCAGCTGGTCCGCTATGGCCTCCCAGCTTTCGCGGGCCGCTTTCGTAGATCCCGGAAAGTTGATGACAAGCGTATACCCACGCTGCATGCACACGGCGCGCGAGAGCATGGCGCGGTGCGTCTTGGTCATGGAGTACGCACGGATCGCCTCGGCAATACCCGGCACATCGCGGTCGCAGACAGCACGCGTCGCCTCGGGCGTCACATCGCGCACCGAAAGCCCCGTGCCGCCGCAGGTGAGCACGACATTGGCGTGGCACTCATCGGCGGCTTCCACAATGGCATCACCGATCTCGCTGGCGTCGTCGCGCACGACCACATGTGAGGCGACCGTCCAGCCCTGCGCCTCGATAAGTTCCTCGAGTGCGGCTCCAGCCTCATCCTGGGCAAGATCGCGCGTATCCGAGCACGTCACAATCGAAATCTTCAGCTCCATAGCATTCCTCCTATAGCACCGTTCCCTCAGGCAGGTCGACACGCACGACATCCACGACGTCGCCCGCCTTGAGCTCGCACGGTCCTTCGTCAATACGCAGCAGGCAATTGGCCCGCTGCATAGTTCCAAGCAGCGCCGAATTCTGCGTCTTAGCCTCGGTCACCAACAACTCACCGGTCTCGGGGTCGCGCAAAACCGTGGCGCGATCGAAGAAGCGGCGATGCTGTCGCTTTTTCACGCCGTGCGTGAGCGTCGCCTGCTGCACGGGACGCGCACCCTCGGCAAAGCCGCGCATCTTGCGAATCGCCAGGCGGGCGAGCATCTCAAAGCCCATATACGCCGCGGCCGGATTGCCTGAAAGCCCCAGGTAGGGCTTATCCCCGAGCAAGCCAAACGTAATGGCCTTGCCCGGACGCATCGAGATGCGGTCAAACAGCACCTCGCCCTCGCGCCGAACGAGCGCCGTCACGAAATCGTAATCGCCCGCCGAGGCGCCACCACTCGTAATGACAAAATCGCACTCCAGCACGGCGCGATGCACCAGCTCGGCAATCGCCTGCTCATCATCGGGCGCAATGCCGTAGAACACGGGCTCGGCTCCTGCATCGAGTGCTTCGGCCATCAACGCCGACGAGTTGGAGTCGCGAATCTGCCCGCGCGCCGGCAGCTCACCTGGCGCGACCAGCTCCGTGCCCAGCGAGATAATGCCCACACGCGGCGCGGCATGCACCTTCACGCTCGCATACCCGGCGCTCGCCAGCAGGCCGGCGCCTGCCGGGGCCACAACCTCGCCGGCGTGCATCACGGCATCGCCGGCATGCGCTTCCTCAGCAGCCGAGCGAACGTTCTCCCCCACCTTGGCAGGCGCCGAGAACCTCACGCGCGAACCCTCGTTGCCGTCACCGTCGAGCACATCGACGATCTCGTATTTCACCACAGCATCGGCACCTTCGGGTACCGGCGCGCCCGTCATGATGCGGACCGTCTCGCCCGCGCCGATTGTGCCCTCAAACACATGGCCCGCAGCCTCGTGTCCGATAACGTCGAGCGTCACCGGCGCCTCGCCAGATGCCTGCACCAAGTCCGCCGAGCGCACGGCATATCCGTCCATAGCGCTGTTGGCAAACGGCGAAATGTCGATATCGGCCACCGCGTCCTCTGCCAAGGGAAGACCGGCGGCCTGCCACACGGGAATCTCGACAACTTCGGTGCAATTCACGTGCGACAAGACGATCGCCTGCGCGTCCTCCAACGAAATGAGCTTCTCTGCCATATACACCTCTAGCGTGCTGCGGCGCGCAACAAAAGCGCCGATTCTTTATGTTTATCTCAGTATAATCCCTCGCCGCCTGCTCAAGACCTGGCCCGCGGCCGCGAATACACCTGTCGGTAACGGACGGCGAAACAGAACCGAAACCAACCTGCCGGTTTGTCACGTTTGGCACGTTCTATAATGCTCGTGTTGCAACCCAAAAGAGGAACGTATGGCTTTTACCGATAAAACCGAAAGCGCAAACGAGGCGCAGGATCATTCCCAGCCGCTCGACGACGGCGGCCTTTTCTCCCTTAGCGACGTCATCATGGCAGGCAGGCAACAGCTCACCCGCTCCGAGCATCTCTTGGCTGCCGACACGCGCCGCAACGCCCGCAACCTACTCGCGAGCGCCAAGTTGCTCGTACTCGTCGTCATCGTCTCGCTCGCCATGGGCGTTGCCGCTTGGGCGTTTTTGGCCTCGCTGAATATCGCGACCGACTATCGCGAGCACCATGCGTGGATTTACGCGCTGCTTCCCGTTGTGGGCGTTGCCACCGCATGGGTGTACAAAAACCACGGCCTTGCCGCCAAACGAGGTAACAACCTGGTCATCGACTCCGCTCTGGGCACACGCCTCATCCATATGCGCATGGCCGTCCTCACCTTCGTCTGCTCTACGCTCACGCACCTAACGGGCGGATCGGCCGGTCGCGAGGGAGCCGCGGTGCAGATTGGCGGCACCATCGCCAGCAACATCTCGAGCCTCGCCCACCTCAAAAAGCATGACCACCACGACCTCATGCTCGCCGGCATCTCGTCGGCCTTTGGCGCCGTATTCGGTTCGCCCCTTGCCGGAGCTTTCTTTGGCATGGAGATGTGCTTTATCGGAAAGATCGACTACACCGCGGGCATCTACTGCCTGGTCGCCTCGTTTACCGGCTACTTTACGTCGCTTGCCTTGGGAACCGAGTACGAGGCGAATGTCATCGCCAGCGTTCCCAACATGACACCACGGACGGTTGTCATCGTTGTTATCAGCGCAATTATCTTCGGCCTGACGGCACGCCTCTTTGCCTGGTCGGTTCGAACCGTCAAGAGCCTGTACGGTCGCTTTATCACCAATTACCTCGTTCGCGCACTCATAGGCGCACTCGTGGTTTTGGCCGCCTATGCCCTCCTTGACGCCTGGAACTACGCCGGCCTTTCCACGTGGCTTTCCGGCGCCGGATTTGCCGGCAACACCACCCTGGCGGACGCAGTCATCAAGTTGGTCGTCACAGCGCTTACCCTGGGCGCGGGCTTCCAAGGCGGCGAGGTCACGCCCCTGTTTGGCATCGGTGCGGCACTCGGTGGCTGGATCGGTTGCCTTACCGGGCTTGACCCCAGTTTTCTGGCGGCTCTCGGCATGCTCGGCGTGTTCTGCGCCGGCCTCAACGTGCCCATCACCACCTGCATGATGGCCATCGACCTGTTCCACGGTACGGCCGCTGGGTTCTTTGTCATCGTGGCCTTTATCAGCTACCTAACCGGCGGACACCGCGGCGTGTACCCCGCCCAGCGCATCATTTCACCCAAGCGCCGTTCACTTATTGTGGATGAGGGCGGTACGGTAGCGGATGCTATCGAGCGCCACAACGACCTGATAGAGTAGATGTAATAATCGCCGTGCAGCCACATTCGGGGGCAATTCGACCTGAGCGCGACCGCACTGTTATGCCACACGCCGGGAGTCGCCCCATGCACGCAACTGATTTTGGTCGCACGCTCATCAT
>CAUASQ010000004.1 GCA_958431945.1 uncultured Collinsella sp.
CGGTGTTGACCATGTTCGCCAGCATCGTGGGAACCAACAGCGTACCGACGTTATCCACCAGCAGCACCAGCAGCGTCACTGCGACAAGCCCTCGATATGGCTTCATAAACCTCATTAGCAGTCGCACGACTCCCCCTCACCTTGATTCTCGGCTTGGCTCTCGGCAGCGATATGCTGCTTAAAGGCACCGCACTCATCGCCGAGCGCATGGGAAAATTTTCCGATCAAGCGCATAATCTCGCGCTGCTCACACGGCTCAAGCGCGCCAAAGGCTCGCTGCTCGGCCTTGAGTGCCGGCAGCGCATAACGCTCGGCAAATCGCCTGCCCTCTTCGGTCAGGCTCACAACCTTGTTCTTACGACTGCCTTCGGCAAACTCCAACGTTGCGAAACCCCGCGCCGTCAAGGTTTTAATTGCCGAGTTGATGGTCTGCTTGCTGTAGAACCATTCGCTTGTCAGACGGCTTACGGCAATACTGCCGCCCGCCGTGCTGGTGTCGACGAGCATCCAATAGGCGCAGTCCGAAAGGCCGCAGGCGCGCGAGAACTCCGAATAGATATGGTCGAGTCCATTGATCAACCGGTCGAAGTCGACCAGCGCAACCGCACTATTCATCTATCCCACCATTCGATTGTCCGATTTTTGACCAATTATGTGTCTCTAGATTAGTCCGAGTTTTGACTATCGTCAACAGGCTCTCCGCGAATGCGTGCATTTTTATGGCCTATCGGCAGAAAAAGACCGCCGGCGCGGGGGCGGCGCCAGCGGTCACGTGAAAATCGGGTTTTATTGCCTGTTAAGCGGCGACGGCCTCATAGACCGTAGCGCCCGAGAAGCTGTCATGCAGGCTCTTGCCGGCAATCCACGGCAGCTCGACGACCTCGCAGACCGTGTTGACCAGCTCGGAGCAGTCAGTAAAGTGGCCCTTGTCGTTGAGGGCCTCGCAATCCTGAACACGCCAATAGCCATCGGTGTGCGTGATGTAGTACTCGTGATCGTTGATCGACACGAAAGCGCGCGTCTTGGAACGCAGCAGCTTCAGAAATCCTTCGAAGTCGGTCTCGACGACATCTCCAGCCTGGAACATGATGTTACCTCCTGGCCCGGCGCCACCATGGCGCGTTGATAAACGTTGGTGCTCCTTTAGTAAAACCTTTATCAGAGGTTATGCGTTCGTCATTTAGGCAAGTGGTAAAAAACCGCAGGGTAGACGGGATAAAACGTTTAACCATCCCATTTGTTTGTCACATTCTGAAGGTACTTTTATGCAAACCCACTTTCCCAATTGGAATCCATCCTTTTGGCCGGGCAATTGACCGTCTATCGTTTGAGCCCGACGGGTATGAACGTGGCATCTGCAACGCCACCGCAAGGAGACACCATGGAGACCATCGAAGCGCTCATTCACCGCCGCAGCTGCCGCAACTACAGCGATCGTCCCGTCGAGGCCGAAAAGCTTGCGCGTATTATCGAAGCCGGCCAATATGCACCGAGCGGCATGGGCCGCCAACCGGTGACGTTTGTCGCCGTCACCGACCCCGCGACCGTCGAGCGTCTCTCACAGCTCAACGCCCAGGTCATGGGCAGCAACAGCGACCCCTTCTATGGCGCCAAGACCGTTGTGGTGGTGCTGGTTGACCGCAGCGTGCCCACACATCTGGAAGACGGCTCGCTCGCCATGGGCAACCTGCTCAACGCCGCCTATGCACTGGGTGTCGATTCGTGCTGGATTCACCGCGCGCATGAGGTCTTTGACTCGCCCGAGGGCCTGGAGCTGCTGGCCAGCTGGGGCCTGCCCGCCGACGGCAGCCTGCGCGGTGTCGGTAACTGCATTCTTGGCTACGCCGAGGACACGCTACCCGAGGCAAAGCCGCGCCGCGACAACGTGGTGTACGTAAAGTAATTAGTTCCGCCGTTCTACCGAACGGCGGACCCGCTGAAAGGCCCCGTCCCAAATTTGCTGCCCCACTCGCAACTTATCCCGCCGATGGAGTTGTTGCCGTTTCATTTGCCTGGGCCGTTTCGGCGTCGTCGCCTTGCTTGTCTTCGTCCTTTTGCGCATCGGCGATGGTGGAGGCCGCCGCAACGATACCACGCTGGGGCGCGACGCCCGTCTGGGTCTGAGCGCCCTCGACAACTTCTGTACCTGCATGCGCGAGCTCGGGCGATTTAAACACTGCGTCCAAGCTGGCGCCACCGCCGGCATAGCCAAGCGCAGCGAGTGCGATGACGATCACTGCAACGGCGGCCACGATCGGCACGTAGCGATGCCAGCCGGCGGGATTGAGCCCGCTGCGGCGAGCCGCCCCGCGGCTGATGTAGCCGAGCGTTCCGTCGTGCTTGAGCTTTGAGCCCACCACGCGTTTGCGGCCCCACAGCGAGGACTCTGCCTGCATTGCCAAGCGGGCGCTTGCCGAAGGATAGCCGTATTTAGTGCGCTTGAACGAGCCATCAAACCCCGAGGCGTGTTTGCCCCACGTCACCGATGTCGTGCGTCGGTTGACCGGCGCGGCACTCCGCCTTCTGCGGCTCGGTTTTGAAGTCTCAGCCATATGCCCTCGCACGCCGTAACCAAATCGAAACAATAACGCTTTGGACTGTAGCACACGCGTCGCGCGCGGTCACGGGCGCCTCGCTCAACGGTCATCGTCCTTCAGCAAGCGCCACAGAGTTGTACGGCTTATGCCCAGCACCTCCGCCGCACGGGTTCGGTTGCCGTGGAGATGGTCTACAACCAAATGCGCGATATCTCGCTCGGTATCGGCCAGCGGTCGCAGGATATACAGGTCACTTTCGAGCGTCGGGGCGCCAAAGGTTGCGGTCTTAATCACGTCCTCTTGGGCGAGTACTTCCTCCGCCACAGCGCGGTCCACCGTGCCCGCCCCCACCAATATATACAGTCGTTCCGAGACCTCGCGGAGCTGCAGATAATTGCGCGGCCAGCGGTAAGCATCGAGCGTCTTCGTCGCCGCGGCAGACAGCGTGGGCGCTGCCGTCCCAAATGCATCAGCGAGATATTCCAAATAGCGCGCAACCTTCGTCGACGCGGCTCCCTGCTCGGCGATTGCCGGCGCCACACTCACCGCACAGGCGAAACGCTCGGTCACAAAGGCGGCTTGATCACTTTCGCCGCCGCCCGGCATGTCATTCGCTGTCAGCACCACATGGCAGCGCGTCGCCAACGCGGTGTCGGCCATCGTGGAAACGAGCTCGCGGAGGCGCTGAGGGCCAACCGCATTCCAGCCCTCAATGCAAAGGGTCAGCCCCGTTTGGAACAACGGCGATTCGGCGCTTTTGAGCACGTGGCGCCAACCGCGATCGGTGAGTTCATCGAGCGCGACGGAAACAAAGGGCTGATCGGCAAAAGGACCGTCCAGATAGAGGCGCTTGGCGATCTCGACCTGACCCGCTCCCAGCTCGCCCTCGAGCATAAGGGGCACACCGCGCGCGTAACTCTCTGCAACCGGCGCAGCCACCGCAGCGGCACCCTCAACGATGCCGTACGCGCTCGATTCGTAGCGGGCCTCAACTTCGTCGGCGTTGAGCCACTCGATGCCCGCATGCGCCGCGGCGCCGCGCACCTCGCGGACCACGACGACCCAAAGGCCCCCGCCCTCTTTGTCGGTGGGGCGAACGGTCAGGCTCAGGCGCGTACCCGCACGCCCCATAACCAGACGCGCGCCGTCTCCTATACGGTCGAGGCGCTCAGCGACAAAAGCCGCCACATCCCGCTCAAGCGCCGCGTCATTCATGGTCGAGATCGCGACGCCCCCACGCGCATCGATTGCCAATGCCGAGGCCCCGGCAGCAGCCAGGGCCTCGGTCAAGATGTTCAGCTTGGCATCGCTATCCATGATTTGCCCCCGTCCGCAGCGACGTGCAACCGCCGACGGTCGCACGACCAAGTGTTTCAAAATTGAACGATATTGCTCACCAAACACTATAGGGCAGAAAGCGCCGTCCTGCGAGTATAGGTGTTGCCCCGCATCGCCATCCTGGCGGGGCGATAAGAGCTCTTCGGGACTTATAAACCTGCGGACAAGCCATACCCGCAAGAGCTCCTATCGCTCCACCGTGAGAATGCGCTCACCAGCACGCAGCACGCAAATAAGCTACTTCTCTACCAGATTCCCAGTACGTGTTGCATTCCCAAACTCATGCACGCAATGCCAATCCAGCAGCAAAAGCCCAGCGCGATGGGCTTGCCGCCCTTTTTGACCAGCTCGACGATATCGGTATTAAAACCAATAGCCGCCATGGCCATCACAATAAAGAACTTCGACAGCTCCTTGATGGGCGCCGTAATGGATGCAGGAAGCTGAAGCACCGTAGTGATCACGCTCGCCAGCACAAAAAACAGCACAAACATGGGAAACGCGCGTTTAAGGGAGAACGTGCTTTTGGCGTCACCGCCGGCCTTGCGCGCCAGATGCATCTGCCAGCATGCGAGGACCAACGTGATGGGAATAATGGCCAGCGTCCTGGTGAGCTTGACCACCGTGGCGCTCTCGAGCACATTGGCGCCGGGATGCATGCTGTCCCAGGCGCTCGCCGCAGCCGTTACGGACGAGGTGTCGTTGATGGCGGTGCCGGCAAACAGGCCAAAGCCCTCGTTGGTCAGCCCGAGCATACCGCCGAGCGTTGGAAACACGAGCGCCGCGATAACGTTAAACAGGAAGATGACCGAAATGGCCTGGGCAATCTCGCGATCGTCGGCATCGATGACGGGTGCGGTCGCGGCGATAGCAGAACCGCCGCAAATCGACGAACCCACACCCACAAGCGTCGCGATCTTACCCGGCACGTTCATAACGCGGCAGAGCACAAAGGCGATGACAAGCGAGGTCGAGATTGTCGCCACGATAATCGGTAGTGACTGGGCGCCCTTGGACAGAATCTGGGAGAGGTTCATGCCAAAGCCAAGCAGGATAACCGCGTACTGCAAGACTTTTTTGGACGTATAGGTGACGCCGGCGACGAGCTGTTCGCGACGATTCTTGGGAAAGACGAGCGCCAGGACCATGCCAAAGAGGATGGCAAATACCGGACCGCCGACCACCTCAATTTGTTTGCCGAGCAACGTCGCGGGAATGGCGATGATCAGGCAGAACAAAACGCCTTTCCAGCGCTCGCGTACGATATTTGCCAGTTGCATATGGGATTCCTTCTTTCTATTTCACGTTTGCGACGGCTTATGATACGGCAACATTGAGCGCAGCCTTGCGCAAACACAGACTAAGATGCCGCAATAGTTCTCAGGCAACAGCCGAATTGCCCACCGCGGAGAGCTGATTCGCGGCATAATTAACAACTGACATATGAGTTTGATAGAACAGTTGCGAGGCGCTATGGAAGAATCGATGCACGTCGGCGAGCAGGAAACGAGCCTACAGGACCAGTCCTACCACACCATTCGACGCAAAATCGTCTACCTGGACTACAAGCCGGGCGAAAAGCTGGGCGTCAAGCAACTTTGCGACGACCTGGATATGGGGCGCACCCCTGTGCGCGAGGCTTTGGTTCGCTTGGCGCAGGAAGGCCTGGTGCGCACCGTGCCCCAGAGCGGCACCTACGTCTCACCCATCAACCTCACCCTTGCCGAGAGTGCCTGCTACATCCGCGAGCATCTGGAAAAGCAGGTGATTGTGGAGTGCTGTGCGCGCGCCACGTCGGCCGGCATCGAGCAGCTCGACCGCGCCATCGCGCTGCAGGAAAAGGCCATGGCCGAAGAGGATCGCATCGGCTTCTTTTTGAGCGACAACCTCATGCATCACATGATTTTTAGCATCGCATGTCGCAGCACCGTGTGGTCGTGGCTCGAAGAGACCAATGCCGACCTGGAGCGCTTCCGCTGGCTGCGCGCCGCCACGCAGGTTCTCGACAATCAGGACATCGTGAACGAGCACAAGCAGATTCGCCGCGCTATCGCCGGTCGCGACCCCATCGAAGCGAGCTTTTTGGTTAGCAAGCACCTGCATATGATGTTCCGCAACCAGACCGAGGTTCTGGACCAGTTCCCCGAGTACTTCGAGACCAGCAAGCTCCGCTAACCTGCCAAAAAGGGACAGGTTCATTTTGGCAGATTTTATCTGGGCAAATGCAACAAGGCCCGGCTCCGCTGCAACGGAGCCGGGCCTTAGTTGTTAGAACGACGGAACCAACTACTCTACCGTGACGCTCTTGGCGAGGTTTCGGGGCTGGTCGACGTCGCAGCCGCGCAGGATGGCGACCTCGCGTGCGAGCAGCTGCAGCGGAACGCTCGCCGTGATGGGGCTGAACACGTCGCGGACTGCCGGCACGCGGATGATGCAGTCGGCGATCTTGTTGATCTCCTCGTCGCCCTCGGTGGCAACGACGATGACCTTGGCGCCGCGCGCCTTGCACTCCATGAGGTTCGACACGGTCTTGTCGTAGGTGGCACTCTTGGTGGCCACAGCGATGACAGGGAAGCCCGGGTCGATCAGGGCAATGGGGCCGTGCTTCATCTCACCGGCGGCGTAGGCCTCGGCGTGCAGGTAGCTGACCTCCTTGAGCTTGAGCGCGCCCTCGTAGGAAATAGCGGCGCCCATGCCGCGACCCACGAACAGTGCGGACTGCGCGTCCTTGCACAGCAGGGCGGCCTCATGCACGGCCTCGGTTTGGGTATCCAAAATCCACTGGATCTGCTCGGCCGTATCGGAAAGCTCGCGGAACAGCATGCGCGCCTGCTTGGTGGTCAAGCGGTACTTGACCTGCGCCAGCAGCAGGGCCAAAAGCGTAAGGCTCACAACCTGGCCGATGAAGCTCTTGGTCGAGGCGACCGCGATCTCCTTGTTGGCCTTGGTGTAGATAACACCGTCGCTCTCACGCGCTACGGGGCTGCCCACCACGTTGGTGATGCCGAAGACCTTGGCACCCTTGATACGCGCGTCGCGAATGGCGGCAAGGGTATCAGCCGTCTCGCCCGACTGGGATACGGCAACGACAAGCGTCGTCGGCGTAATGATGGGATTGCGGTAACGGAACTCGCTGGCCGCCTCCACCTCGGTGGGGATGCGAGCCCAGCCCTCGATGAGATTCTTGGCAATGAGGCCAGCGTGATAGCTGGTGCCGCAAGCGATCACGTAGACGCGATCGATGTCGTTGAGCTCCTCGAGCGAAAGGCCCAGCTCGTCAATATCGAGCTCGCCAGCAGGCGTCATGCGGCCCACCAGCGTGTCGCGCACCACGCGCGGCTGCTCGTGAATCTCCTTGAGCATAAAGTCGGGATAACCGCCCTTTTCTGCCATGTCCAGGTCCCAGTCGATGTGGGTGACCTTGGGCTCGATAACGTTGCCGGCCTCGTCGGTGTACTCGACGCCTGCGGGCGTGAGCTTGGCAAACTGACCGTCCTCGAGCACCACGACGTCGCGGGTTGCGTCGATGAGCGCGATGACGTCGGAGGCGACATAGGCGCCGGTCTCGCCCGCGCCGACCACGATCGGGGAATCCTTGCGGGCCGCGGCGATCACGCCGGGCTCGTCAGCGCACACGGCGGCCAGACCATAGGCACCGACCACGTGGGTGCAAGCCTCGCGCACGGAGGCCATCAGGTCGTGCGTCTCGGCATAAGCCTCTTCGATCAGATGCGCGAAGACCTCGGTATCGGTCTCGCTCTTAAAGTGGTGGCCGCGGCCCTCCAGCTCTTCGCGCAGCTCGGCGAAGTTCTCGATGATGCCGTTGTGGACGATGGCGATACGACCGTCGCAGCTGGTGTGGGGGTGAGCGTTAACGACCGAAGGCTTGCCGTGAGTGGCCCAACGGGTGTGGCCGATACCGCAGGTAGCGTCGCTGTCGATGTTGGAAAGCTCGCTCTCCAGGCCCGCGACCTTGCCCACGCGGCGGATGACGTCGAGGTGCGCCGCGGCGCCCTCGCCCACCTCGAGCGCGACGCCCGAGGAATCATAGCCGCGATACTCCATACGCTTGAGGCCCGTGACCAGGATGTTCTTTGCAATATCAGAGCCGGTGTAGCCGACGATTCCGCACATAGGATAAATCCCTTCGTTCGCGTGACTGCAAGACGTCCACGCACAGGGGGCGCTGAGACGTATAACGTTCGAGTATTGTACTCACGCAAGCGCAAGCTGATATACCAGAAGTGGTATCTCAACTTAGATACCACTCGATGCACACATGCCCAAACCACCACGATGGGTACAGGCGCCTTTGTGGTGGCCTGGGCTCCAGCGTTTGCCCAGATAAAGCCTGCCAAAATAAACCTGTCCCTAATTGGCAGGTTTTGACACCTCAGAGGCGGGCGATGCTACAATCTGGCTTGTACTTGAAACGCATCAAAGGGGCCGCTATGGCAAAGGTAAAAATCAGCGACGTCGCGCGCGAGGCCGGGGTTTCGTTGGGCACGGTTTCCAACGCGCTCAACCACCCCGAAAAGTTGCGTCCCGAGACCCTCAAGCTCATTAACGAAACCATCAATCGACTGGGCTACCTGCCCAACCAAAGCGCTCGTCAGCTCGCGGGCGGCGCCACCAAGTCCTTTGGCCTGGTGCTCCCCCGTCTCGACCACGGCTTTTCACTCCAAATCGCCAGCGGCGCTCACAACGAGGCCCGCAAGCACGGCTACGACCTGCTCATCGCCAACGCCGATAACGACGATATTCTCCAGGACCATTACCTGCGCTACTTTATGGGCACCCAGATGTCCGGCGTCATGGTTCAGCCCATGGCATCCCCCGACTGGCACCCCGCCATGACCAAGATGCCCGTGCCGATCGTCCATCTGGACATCCATTGCTCCGAGCCCGGCTACTACGTAGCGGCCGACAACGAGGCCCAGGGTCGCATCATTGCCGAACTCGCCATCGCCCGCGGCGCGCACCATATTGTCGTCGTCGGCCGAGCAGCATTTATGCAACTCACCCTGCGCGTCCTTGGCATTCATAAGGCGCTCGCCCTACATCCCGACATCAAGATCGAAGTCATTGACGCCGGCGAGTGGAACACGGCGGCCGACGGCTATGGTATCGGCAACCAAATCGCCGAGCGTCCCGCCGACGAACGCCCCGATTTTGTCGTCGGTCTAACCGACGTGCTGGCCTCGGGTGTCGTTTCGGCACTGGTCGACAAGGGCATCTCTGTCCCCGGGCAGGTACGCGTAGCAGGCTGCGATGGCAACCCGCTCGCTTGGAGCGGATCGGTCCCGCTCACTACGGTAGCGCCCCCGGGCTACGAGATTGGCCGCAAGGGCGTTCAATTGCTCATGGAGCAAATCGAGAACAAGACCCCGGCAAAGACCAAGCATATCCGCGTCGGCTCTGCAGCGCGCACCGTCACCGCAGTCACCGCCGCCGAGGATATCAACCGCCAAGAACTGGTACGTCCGTTCCTACTGGAGCGCACCAGCACCCAGGCAAGCACCCAGACCGACGCCACGGCCATCAACCTCGGCGCGTATCTATAGCACGCCCGCAAGTATGCTATGTCGCCGCTTAAGCAAAAGGGACCCGACCATTGCCGGGCCCCTTTTGCTTAAGCGCAAACGTGGGTAATTGCTCGTTTCAACACCGCAATTGTCTAGCGCTCGGCCTTGACTGCCGCCGCCAGGTCGAACAACGTATCGAGCACGGCCTCGCAGCCATCCACCACGTCCTGCGGCAGCGGCACGATGTCGGGGACGGCAAAGACATGGCAGCCGGCCGTGATGCCCGAGACGCAGCCGTTGCGCGAATCCTCGACCACAGCACATTCCTCGGGGGCAAAGCCCGCGCGCTCGCAGGCGAGCAGATACATCTCGGGGTCGGGCTTGCCGTGCACAACGTCCTCGCCGCAGGTCACCGTTTCAAACTTGTCAAAAAGACCGACCATCTTAAGGTTGCGCTCGGCCGTAACGAGGCGCGACGACGTCGCTAGACCCACGTGATAGCCCGCAGCCAGCAGCTCGTCTAGGCACTCGGCGGCACCGGCCTTAAGCTCCAGCTCGGTCTTGACCATCTCGTCGCGAATCTCCTTGTGGCGGACATAGACCGCCTCGGTGGTTTCGTGGCTGCCATAATGCTTATCAAGGATGTCCATGACATCGGGCAGCGTGCGACCGATAAACTGATGGATCAGCGCATCATCAATCGCGAGCCCCAGCTCAGCGGCGCCTGCCTTCCAGGCCTTAATCCCCAAACGCTCGGTATCGACCAGCGTTCCATCCATGTCAAAAATAACAGCCTTGATCATATCGGTCCCCCATCGACTCTCGCTGTCGCGTTGCTGCAACTCTACCGCATTTGGCAACTTGTATATAACGTATATACCATATTGCACTTTCGTTACACAGATAGAAGTCTTATGGCAAGTAACGCATTAGGATTATAGTTTTCGATCGAGCACTCAACGATAAGGAACGTTTCATGATTTTAGACACCACGGCACCCGCAGAGGAGCTTCAAGACAAGCTATCGGCGCTCGAACAGCTGCTTTTGGCATACGGGCGCGTGGCTATCGGGTTTTCCGGTGGCGTCGACAGCAGCTTTTTGGCCGCGGTCTGCGCCCGCATCATGCCCACCAATACCCTCCTCGTCCATCTCACCACGCCGCTCATCGGTACGCCCGAACAGGCTTCGTTTGAGCGGTCCGTTGATGGACAAGCCAATGAGGGGCCGCATTTTAAGCTCCCCGTGCTCAATCTTTCGGTGGATCAGCTGCAGCTCCCCCAAGTAGCCTGCAACGATGCTAATCGCTGCTACCACTGCAAGCACGCCGGCTTTACCGCTATCGTCAACCACGCCAAGTCGCTCGGCTTTCCCACCGTCATCGATGGCAGCAACGCAAGCGATCGCGGTGACTACCGCCCCGGCATGCGTGCGGCAGAAGAGCTCGGCGTACGCTCCCCTCTCATGGAGGTCGGCTTTACCAAGGACGAAGAGCGTGAGCTGCTGCGCGCATGGGGCTATCCCGTTTGGAACCTGCCGGCGGGAGCATGTCTTGCCACGCGCGTCCCCACGGGCGAGGAGCTTACGCGCGAGAAGGTCGATTTGATCCGCACCTGCGAGGACTACCTGCACGATCTTGACCTGGCACAGGTACGCGCGCGCTTGGTCGGCGGCTGCATGCATATCGAGGCCGCACCCGCAGATGTCGCCAAGATTGCCACCCTCGGCGGTGCCGCTGTCGACGACAAGGGCAAGACCCCGCTGCCCGCCGTTATCGAGTCCGCACTGCGCGAGCTGGGCTGCGACCATATCTCCCCCGAGGTCACCCCCTACATCCACGGCAACATGAACCTTTAGGTTACGCCGTTTTACAAACGGCGTAACTGCTCGGCGCTGCGCAGGCCCCGGGCACGGCAATCTGACGTTCAACTTCACGGGCGCGACCAAAAGGTCAGCGCCCGCTTGTTTCACGTCACCTTACCGCACCCGGAGCCCGCTCGCTCGCATATGCTCAACCTGCACTGCGTTAACTGACCTGCCAATAAGGGACAGGTTTATTTTGGCGGGTTTTATCTGGGGAAATTATCGCGAGGCAGTCGCCCCTCTAGCGCCCATCAAACTTCGAGAGATGATAGAGGGGCAATTCGGCTGCATCTACTTCTTCCGATAGCGGCGGTTGCGGCTCGTCGATGAACCCATTACTTCGATGAGCCCTTTATCCGCCATTTTGGCAGATGGTAGCTGGCGGACGAATTTTGGCATTCCGTCTCTCTAAAACAATAGATTTATCTCTCTAACTTTAGAGAGATAAGCGCCTTGTTTTAGAGAGACATTTAGAGAGATGTATCGAATTCGCTGCTAGATTGCCTAATGCTATCTCTCTAACCAACCTTCTCTTTAGAGAGACATTTAGAGAGACGAGCGTAATCTCTCTAATCAAGGGCTCCACTCTTTAAGGTGCACACTTCCTAACCGTGCCCTAAGTTGCGGTGAAATAACTCACGATTAGCCTGCCAAAAAGGGACAGGTTTATTTTGGCAGGTTTTATCTGGGGAAACGCAAACAGGGCCGCGACACCTATATGGCGTCGCGGCCCTTTTCCTTGGAGAAGGATCGATTGATTGAACGGGATGACCGCCCTAGTCTTCGAGTCCGCTATTGATGAGCTCCGCAATCTCAACGGGATCGGTGCTCGCGCGCACCTTGTCGCGGAAGCCGGCGTCCATCAGCATTACGGCAGCCTTGGAGAGCAGGCGCAGATGCGTGGTTCCAGCCTCGCCGGCAGGCACGTACAGCGCGAGCGCAACATCGACAGGTACCCCATCGAAGCTCGGCCATTCAACGGGCTCGACCAGTTTAAGCACGGCAACGCCCGGCGTATGGATTGCGTCGCTTTTGGCATGCGGAACGGCAAAACCGGCGACAAGGCCGGTCTCGGCCTCGTTCTCGCGAGCAATGAAGGCAGCCTCTACGGCAGATGCGTCATCGGCAAAGCCGAGCTCGATGGCCTGCTCGGACAAATAATGCAGAGCGTCCTCGCGCGAGGCAGCGGTATACCCGATCGTCACTTGGTTGGCAGATACAAATCCCATGGAAACCTTCCTTACAACACGGACCTAACCGCAGCTTCGATGCCGTCGGCGTCCAAACCGTACTTGTGCAGCAAATCGACCGCAGGGCCGGACTCGCCATACACATCGCGCACGCCGACGCGTCGCATCGGCACCGGATGCTGCTCTGCGAGCACCGAGGCCACGGCCTCGCCAAGACCACCGATAATCGAATGCTCCTCGGCGGTGACCACGCGACCAGTCTTCTTGGCGCTGGCAACCACCAGGCGCTCATCAAGCGGCTTAATCGTGTGCATGTTGATGACCTCGGCATCGATACCATCGGCAGCGAGCGCCTCGGCAGCCTCAAGCGCCTCGGCGACCATAAGGCCACAAGCGATGATGGTCACATCGGACCCCTCGCGCACGACCACGCCGCGACCAATCTTGAACTCATAGTCCTCGTGATCGTTGATGACCGGTGTTGCCAGGCGGCCGAAGCGCATGTAAACCGGGCCCTCAAACTCATAGGCGGCACGCACACAGGCACGAGCCTCGACGTCGTCGGCGGGAACGACCACCGTCATACCCGGAATCGTGCGCATGAGTGCGATATCCTCGCAGCACTGGTGCGTGGCGCCGTCCTCGCCCACCGAAATGCCGGCATGGGTAGCGCCAATCTTGACGTTGAGGTGCGGGTAGCCGATGGAATTGCGGACCTGCTCGTAGGCGCGACCGGCGGCAAACATCGCGAA
This sequence comes from uncultured Collinsella sp., assembly GCA_958431945.1. Classification (GTDB taxonomy): domain Bacteria; phylum Actinomycetota; class Coriobacteriia; order Coriobacteriales; family Coriobacteriaceae; genus Collinsella. The sequence goes on from CAUASQ010000004.1 coordinate 13,204, forward strand.
GGTGCTCGCAAAAGCAACGCGGCCCGTGGTCGCGATGCCGGCGGCAAGACCCATCAGATTGCTCTCGGCAATGCCGGCGTCGTAGAAGCGCTCAGGGTGCGCAGCCTTAAACTTACCGGTCTGCGTGGCGGCGGCCAGGTCGGCATCGAGAACCACAAAGTCATCGCGCTCATTGCCCAGCTCGACAAGTGCCTCGCCGTAGCTAACGCGCGTGGCGACTTTCTTGACGTCTGCCATTAGAGCTCCTCCCCTGCTGCTGCGAGCTCGGCCATGGCCTGCTCAAACTGTTCATCGTTGGGTGCCTTGCCGTGCCAGCCCACCTGGTTTTCCATAAAGGAGACGCCCTTGCCCTTCACCGTCTCGGCGATAATGGCCACGGGCGAGTCGCTCACTTTGCGGGCCTCGGCAAAGGCGGCGGCAATCTGCGCCATGTCGTTACCGTCGGCGATCTCGATCACATGCCACTTAAAGGCGCGGAACTTGTCAGCGAGTGGCATGGCCGAGTTGACTTCATCAATCGTGCCGTCAATCTGCAAGCCGTTGTGGTCGACGACGGCAACAAGATTGTCGAGCGCATGGTTGCCGGCGAACATGGCCGCCTCCCACACCTGGCCTTCCTCGCACTCACCGTCGCCCAGCAACGTGTAGACACGGTAGCCGTCGCCCCAGTGCTTAGCGGCAAGCGCCATTCCAACTGCAGCAGAGATGCCCTGACCGAGCGATCCGGTGGACATATCGATGCCCGGGGCGTCGTTCATGTTGGGATGACCCTGCAGTCGGCTGCCAATATGACGGAGCGTCTCGAGCTCTTCGACGGGAAAATAGCCGCGATTTGCCAACACCGAATACAGGCCCGGCGCCGCGTGACCCTTGGAGAGCACAAAGCGATCGCGATCGGCCTTGTGAGGGTCGGCAGGATCGATATTCATTTCCTCAAAGTACAGATACGTCATGATGTCGGCAGCACCGAGCGATCCACCCGGGTGTCCCGACTTGGCCGCGTGAACCGCAGTCACGACACCCTTCCTGACCTCATTGGCGACCTTCGCCAGCTCCTGGTTGGTCATACGAATTCCTCTCTTGAGAACAACCCCGGCACCGGATGACACGATGCCGGGGCAATCCACTCGTTAAGCCTGAGCGACGACCTTCTGCCAGTCAGCCTCAAAAGAGGCGAGGCCCTGGTCGGTCAGCGGATGATGCAGGCACTTCTTGAGAGCGGCCATGGGCACGGTCGCGATGTCGGCGCCAAGAAGAGCCGCCTGGGTCACGTGGTTGGGCGTGCGGACCGAAGCGGTGATAATCTCGACGGTGTCGTCGACGTTCTTGCCGGTCCAGTCGTAGTTCTTAATGCAGGTCACGACGTTGTCGAGCTGCGAGATACCGTCCTCGGCGATGTCGTCGAAACGACCGACAAACGGGCTGATGTAGCGAGCGCCGGCGTTGGCGGCCATAAGGGCCTGCGTCGGCGAGAAGACGAGCGTCATGTTGACGCGCACGCCTGCATCGGCCAGCGCGCGACAGGCGGCGAGGCCGGCCTCGCAAACGGGGAGCTTGACCACAATGTTGGGGGCGAGGGCGGCAAGGCGCTTGCCCTCCTCGATCATGCCCTCGGCAGTGGTCGCGGTGGACTCGGCGGACACGGGCAGGCCCTCGCAAAGCTCGGCGATCTTGAGCATGTGAGGCTCAAAGTCGGCCAGCTTGCCGCCGGTCTTGGCGTACAGGGACGGGTTGGTGGTGACGCCGGCAAGGCAGCCCCAGCTCTTAGCCTCGGCGATCTCGTCAAGGTTGGCGGTATCGATAAAGAACTTCATGGTGCAAACTCCTTCGGAGGAATCCAAAACTCAAAAAATAGGACAAAGGGGGCGTCCCTTTGTCCTATGTGCCGGGCCTGCGGCTGGGACATGCCCCAGGCCCGGCGTCGCGTAGGAAAAACTACCTAGTCCTCGAGAGCCTTCTCGATACGGCTCGTTACGCCCTTGAGGTTAAGACCGACGACGTACTGCTTGATCGGGCGCTTGATGTGCTCAATCACAAAGCGCTTGCCGTCGATGTCCTGGGCAGCGAGGTTGCGATAGAGCTTCTCGACCTGCTCCTTGACCTCGGGATCGTTAAAGGCGTAGTGGCCGGAGACATCCAGAATCTTCAGGCTGAGCTCGTCGTCGGCCAGAATGTCGTCAACCTGCAGGTTAACGTCGTCGCCGGTCATCCACTTGCGCCAACGCTCGGTCTTGATAGCCTTGACCAGCAGCGTGTGATACAGGTCGGAGGGATCGTCGCACAGGCCGTTGTCGACCAGAATCTGCTCGGTAGCGCAGAGCTTGAGGTAAGCGCGGGTCTCCTCGGTGCCGTACTGAGGGGCGACATTGGAGGCCGTCACGTGAGCCGGGATGTGCTCGAGCAGCGTTGCGTCATCCAGATAGTCGGCGTTGTGCTCCTTCAGGCCCACACCGTAGCGCTTTGCCATATCGGCGAGCTCGCGGGCGTTCTTAAAGTTGTAATGGCCGACCTGCTCGGTCCAACGGGTAAGCGTGCCGGTCTGACCGACGATAAAGGTGGGCATGGGGCAGCCGCGCTTCTCAAGCTCGGGCTGCAGCTGAGAAATGAACTCCTCGTACTTATCGGTAGAGGTCAAGCCGCCATTGGTCTCCTCGGTACCGACCTCATAGGCGACCTCGGGCAGGTTATGCTCGCGACGGTACTGCTCAAGGTAGTCGATAAGATCGATCGTGCGGCGAAGCACCACGTCGAGCGGAATAACCTTGCCGATCTGATAGGGATCCTTGGTGGGGTCGACCATCAGCAGGTCAAAGCCCGCCTCCATGTCGGCGACGAAGGACTTGCGGGCGAGCTCCATGGCCTCGTCCTCGGGCAGGTGGGCGTTACGCTCCTCGTCGCGCTGCCACGGACCGCCGTGATCGCGGCACAGGTAGTACGGACCGGTGTAACCCACCTCGTCGGCAACCTTCTTGATGTCGGCGGCAAAGCGCGTCTGGTCCCAACCGTTGACGTAGCCGGCGCCCATCTCGTCCATATCGACCTGGTTGCGGCTGGCGATAAACATGGGCGGGAAATCCTCGTCCTTGGCAAGCTCGAACACGGCCTGAATCAGGTTGGGGCTCATGGGACCAATGCCGACCATGGTTGCGTGATCGCCGCTATCCTGCAGCTTGAGCATGCCCTGAACGGCCTGACGGATGGTGAGGTTGGACATTTTGTTCTCCTTCTCCAGAGGATTTTTGACAAAAGTTCCCTGGGACCCAGATGTGGGCCCTATCAGTACGGATGGATTTTGTTGTGTAGGGGCGGTTGTGCGGAGTCAAATCCATCCCTCCGCACAACCGGAGTCCTTAAAGGTTTACTTGGCCTGCTTATCGAGCGTGGGCTTCATGGCAATCAGGATTGCAGCGGCGACCACGGCGCCAATCACGATGTCCAGGCAGAACAGCGCGACGTTGTTGGTGGCAAGGGCGACGATAAAGCCACCGTGCGGGACGTAGCAGTCGATGCCCTGGAAGGCGGCAAGTGCCGCACCCACGGCAGAGCCGGTGCAAATGCCGGGCAGGGTGTGACCGAGGTCCTTGACCGCGAAGGGGATAGCGCCCTCGGTAATACCGATGCAGCCCATGAACAGCGCGGAGATGCCCATCTGGCGGTCAGCGTCATCGAACTTGTTCTTGGCGATGAGCGCAGCGAGGCCACAGGCGATCGGGGGAACGGCGACGGCGACGCGGAACATACCGTTAGGACCGTAGATACCGGAGGCCATGATGGCCATGGTGAAGGTCGAGGCGGTCTTGTTGATGGGGCCACCCATATCGAAGGCGGTCATAACGCCAATGACCAGACCCAGGACAACTGCGGAACCGCCCTGCAGGCTGCCGAGCACGCCGGTGAGCCAGTCCATCACAAAGCCAAGCGGCGTGGCCAGGATGTAGATATAGGCCATGCCCAGGACAAGCGAGGTCAGAATCGGGATGATCAGGATGGGCATGATGGTCTGGATGGTGTTGTTGACCTTCCAGGTCTTCATCCAGCGGACAAAGTAGCCGCAGATGACCGCCATGATCATGGCGCCCAAGAAGCCGGTCGAAACGCTGTTGCCGTTAGGGGTAACGACTGCGTTGTTGACCAGGTAGCCCAGGACAAAACCGGGGGCGAGCGCGGGCTTGCCGGCCATCGAGTAGGAGATGTATGCCGCAAGCACCGGGATCATCATGGAGATGCCGGCCATGCCGATGGTGTTAAGGCTCACCATCAGCGGGTTCGTAACCTCCATGCCGTTGGCGCCGGCGGTACCGGATGCCAGCGAGAAGGCAAGAAACACGCCGCCGATAACGACGATGGGGATAAAATAGGAAACGCCGGTATTGAATGCATTGAGCAGCGTCTTGCCAGGATCGGCAAAGATAGACTGCTTGGACGCCGGTGTCGGGGCCTGCGGGGCAGCGGAGACGGCCTTCTTCTCTGCCTTGGCCTCGGCCTTGGGCGCGTCAACGGCGCCACCCGTCGCCTTGATGATCTCAATGGCCTGGTCGATGATCTTTACCGGATCGGCGATTACATCCGAGGTACCGACCTTCAGGAACTTGCCCTCGGCCATCTTCTGCTCAAAACGGTCCTCGTTCTCGACACCCACGTCGACGGACTCCAGGACCAGGTCGGCGGAGTCCACGTCTTCCTGCGTGAGCTCATTCTCGATACCCAGGCCACCCTGAGCCTCGACCTTGCACTCGATGCCACGGGCGGCGCATTCATCCTGAATCGCCTTCTGGGCCATATACGTGTGGGCGATACCCACAGTACAGGCGGCAACGCCTACGATCTTCATTGCTTCCCTCTTTTCATAGAGTTGCGTGCGCAAGACACCGTTTGCGGAGGCCTCCGGAGCATCCCCTGCCGTTTGGACTTGCTGTCTTTTCGACAAGAACAATATAGGTGCTCGTTTTTCTTAATGCCAGCTTATTTCGGTAAACGCGCAGGTCAGAGCGTTGGTTATGCGATTTAGTTATGCGTTTAACCAAAAATGAATCCTGCGATTTTGCCCTCGATTTCAAAAGTCAAGAAGTATTTGATTTTCTCGGTAGACGGCAGATGCGCATGCCGGTCACAAATTTCGACCCCACCCGTATGCCGCATTTGTTGCATACTCATATGAAAGGAAAAAGCCGCTCACCGAAGCGTATCCTTCACCAAGACTCAAAGTCATCATGTTGGAAAATGCTCATCTGTCGGAAGGAGTCGCTGTGGCAAAACAGCGCGTTACAATCGCAGACGTCGCTCGAGAGGCGGGAACCTCGACGGCAAGCGTCTCGTATTACCTCAACGACAAACGAGAAAAGCTTAGCGAGAAGACGCAGAACAAAATCGCGCGCGTCATTAAGGAACTTGGATACGTTCCCAACGCCCAAGCGCAGACGCTCACCGGAAAGCAAACCCACGTCATCGCCATCATCATTTTGGATAACACCAACAAATGGGCGGGGCTCGTTCTCAATGGCATGGAGCAGGTCATGCTCCCCGCGGGCTACCAGACGGTCGTTTGCACGAGCAACTTTAACCCCGAGACCGAGCTCATGTACGTCGACAAGATGCTCTCGCTGGGCGTCGATGGCTTTATCATCCAGCCCACGGCAAACTTCAAAGCCGTCCACGACCGCATTAGACGCGCCGGCAAGCCGGTCGTCTTTTTCGATGCGGCCATCTATAGCCCAGGTACCAGCTGGATCAAAACCAACCTTTACGACGGCGTGTACAACGCCACACAGGCACTCCTCGATGCCGGCTACGAAGATTTCTTTTCCATTGCCGCCAACATGACCGAGATGCGCACCCGCATGGAGCGTTTTCAGGGGTATGCCGAGGCACTGGCAGCGAACGGACAGCTCTACAAAGCGATTCCCATCGATCACAACAAGCCGTCAATCAACGAGCTCACCGAATACTTTAAATTCAAGTTCAATCCCGCCAAGCGTACGCTCATCTTTGTCCAAAACCAATGGGCGCTCCCCCGCGTCTACAAGGCGCTTCAGCCCATGGCCCATCTGCTTCCGCAGCAAATCGGCCTTTTGGGACTCAACTGCGAAGACTGGACTAATCTCACCACGCCGACCGTCTCCACCATCATCGAGCCCGTCGACCAGGAAGGTCGCGAAGCAGCCGAGATGCTGCTCGCCCTACTTGACGGCAGCAGCGAACCCGGCGAGCAGCGCATTCTCGAGTGCAAGCTCAACTGGCTCGACTCCACCTCAATCTAGACCGCGGGACAAATGAATCAGTAGCGTCTATCCCAAATCTTGAGTATTTGTTCGACAGAACGGCCCCTGCCGGCTCCTGCTAGACTGGTAGATTCCCAACCGTCCATCCAGGAGCCTCCATGTCGCGCAAGTCCGCCTACAAGCAAGTACTTTCCATCGGCACCGCCGTGGTGCTGGGGTTTGCGCTGTTCACAGGGTCGCTCGACGGAGCGCCCAAGCTGTTGTCGCCGCAAAGCGACGAGCAGGCGGCGGCTCTGGCCGAAAAACAAAACGAGAGCCCCAGCCGCACCGACGACGAGGCAGACCTGGTTGCCCGGCTCGAATCGGGAGCAGCGAGCTCCCCGGACTCCCAAAACAGCCAAGACTCTGGCGACGGCTCCGATTCCGCCGCAACCGACGCCGGTGACGACGCTTCCGCAGACGGCGGCGCCGCCCCCATCGACGAGGTGGAAAACCCCGATCTCAACCGCGCCCGCGGCGTATATCTCAGCAGCATTCCCGACTACGGCGGCAATCCCTACGTTGCCCTTCGCGCCGACAGCACGCACCCGTTGGGCACGCCGTCATTCACGCTCGACGAATACGAGCGAGCTACCGAAGAAGGCTGCTTTAAGAGGTTCTCCAAGCTCGACAGCTTGGGTCGCACCCGCAAAGCGCTCACCTGTGTGGGCCCCGAATCGCTCGGTCAGGGCAGGCGCGGCGACATCTCGCGTATCCACCCCGCCGGATGGCATCAGCAGCGCTACGACTTTATTCCGGGCCAGAGCCTCTACAACCGCTGCCATCTCATCGCCTGGTCGCTCTACGGCGAAAACGCCAACCGCAAGAATCTCCTCACCGGCACGCGCTATCTCAACGAGACGGGCATGCTGCCGTTTGAAGAGCAGATCCTCGGCTACATCCGCGAGACGGGCAACCACGTGCTCTACCGCGTCACGCCCATGTACAACGAGGAGGAACTTGTCTGCCGCGGCGTGCGCCTTGAGGCACAATCGGTCGAGGACCACGGCAAGACCCTATGCTTCCACGTGTACTGCTACAACCTGCAGCCGCACGTGCAGATCGACTACGCCACCGGCCGCAACCAGGCATCCGGAGACTAGTGCCGACCGCGCCGCCCGTAACCCAAAAAAAATGATCCGTTTTCCTCCGTCCCCAAGGGATCAAATAAGGCCGCCCCGGTTACCCAGGGCGGCCTTTTCGTCAGCACCTACACTGCAGGCAAGGCCCCACGCTACTTGGCGCGGCCCTCCTCATAGCGCTCGACCAGCTTGGCCTGAACGTCATAAGGCACCTGCTCATAGCCTGCGGACTTCATGGTAAAGTCGCCCGTGCCGCGCGTGATGGAGCGCAGGCGCGTCGAATAATCCGTCAGCTCGGCCAGCGGCGCCTGGGCAATGACCACGGTATCGCCGCGCTCATCGGTCTCCATGCCCGTCACGCGACCGCGCGAGGCCGAGATGTCACCCATCACGGCGCCGGCGTAGCTCTCGGGGATAGTCACCGTGATTTCCTCGATGGGCTCCAGCACCACTGGGTCGGCATCGGCACATGCCTTGCGCAGACCGATGCGAGCCGCCGCGCGGAACGCCATCTCGTTGGAGTCGACGCTGTGATACGAGCCGTCATACACCGCGACGCGAATGCCCGTGAGCGGATAGCCGGCGATAATGCCGTCCTTCATGGTCTCCTGGACACCCTTGTCCACGGCGGGGATAAGCGAGCGCGGGATGCGGCCGCCCACGACCTCGTCCGCAAACTCATAGCCTTCGCTCGTGCCGTCGGGCCCAATGAGCGGCTCAACACGCAGCCAGCAGTCGCCGTACTGACCGGCGCCGCCAGTCTGCTTCTTGTGGCGACCCTGGGCGCTTGCCGTGCGGCGGATGGTCTCGCGATACGGAATACGGATCGGAACGCTCTTTGCCACAACCTTGGTACGGTCCTCAAGGCGATTGAGCAGCACCGAAACCTGCGCCTCGCCCACCGCCGAGATAATGGTCTGCCCGGTCTCCTCGTCGCGGTCGATGCTCATGGTCGGATCGGCCTTGCAGGCCTTCTCGATAAACGTATAGAGCTTTTCCTCGTCCCCGCGATTCTCGGCCTCGATGGCGATGCGGTACTGAGAGTTGGGGAACTTAAACGCCGCAGCCTCTACCTTACCGGTAATGGAGAGCGTATCGCCCGTCTCGGCCGCCAGCTTGGGCGCCACGATGATGTCGCCGGCATAGGCGTGACCGACCTCGGTCATGTCGCGACCGCACATCACATACAGGTGAGCCAGACGATCGCTCTTGCGGGTACGCGCGTTGATCAGCTCAAGACCCGGCTCAAGCGTACCCGTCAGCACCTTGATAAAGCTGATGCGACCCTGCTGCGGATCGGCCAGGGTCTTAAACACAAAGGCCACCGGGCGGTCATCGTCACTCGAGATCTTGAGCGAATCGCCGTCGATAAGCGGCATCTCGCCGTAGTCGGTCGGCGCCGGGAAGTACGTCGCGATGTCGTCCATCAGCGAGTTGACGCCCTGCTCCTTAATGCAATCGCCCGCAAAGACCGGCACAAAGATGCGCTCGGCAATCGCCTTCGACAGCAAGCCCTCAAGCTCCTCCTGCGTCAGCGTCTCCTCGCCTTCCAGGTACTTCATCATCAGCTCATCGTCGGCCTCGGCCACCAGCTCGCACAGATGGTCGTGGGCTTCCTCGGCCTGGGCGCGATACTCCTCGGGAATCTCCGACTCAACGGCTTCGGTGCCGTTGCAATGGCGCGCCTTCATGCGTACCAGGTCGATGATGCCGTCAAAGTCCTCGCCCTCGCCCCAGGGAAGGGTCACGGCGCCCAGGCGTGTGCCAAAGCGCTCCTGCAGCAGCTCCATGGTGGTGTTAAAGCTAGCCTCGGGACGCGACAGGCGGTTCACAAATACCGCACGCGCCAGGCGCAGGTCCTCGGCGGCATACCAAAGCTTGACAGTCGTCGGCTGTGGGCCGGCCTCGGCGTCGACCACGAACAGAGCCGTCTCGCAGACGCTCATCGCGGCAAAGGCGTCGCCGATAAAATCGGGGTAGCACGGGGCATCGAGCACATTGATGCGCGCGCCCTTCCAGTCGATCGGCGCGATGGTCGTCGAGATGGAGAATGAACGCTTGACCTCTTCGGGGTCATAGTCGAGCGTGGGCTTGGTGCCGTCGTGGCCGCCCAGGCGGGCGGTCTTGCCGGAAAGGTGGAGCATGGCCTCGGCGAGTGAAGTCTTGCCCACCCCGCCTTGGCCTACGAGCACCACGTTCCTTACATTGCCGGTCTTGGGAGCACCCATGATGACCTCCTTGCAGGGCCGCGCGCAATGCGCGATGCCAACGGGGAGAGTTCGCGGTCGGTGCCATCCCGGGAGCAGCATGGTCGGCAACCGAGCCGACTCACCCTCCAAATGTCCTATGCCACCACCCTACCCTCACGGGCGGCCGTCCATGCATACCTTTCGGCGCACGTATGAATACAGGCGGCGAGAGGAAGAGACAAGCTTGTGAGACGATTATTGAACCCCGTCGATGCAAACAAAAAGCCGCCACAGACCGTAAGACCTGCGGCGGCTTCGCCTCAATTAATAGTTGAGTAAATACCTGAGCCTATCCCTCGATACGGCTCAAGAACTCACGGGTGCGCTGCTCGCGTGGATGGTCGATGACCTGCTCGGCCGGACCCTCCTCGACAATACGACCGCCGCCCATAAAGACCACGCGGTCGGCAACATCGCGCGCAAACTGCATTGCATGGGTCACGATCACCATCGTCATATTCTGCGCGGCAAGGTCTTTAATGACACGCAGCACCTCGGCCGTCAGCTCGGGATCGAGTGCCGAGGTCGGCTCGTCAAAGAATAAGATTTCCGGATCGAGCGCCAGGGCGCGGGCAATACTCACGCGCTGCTGCTGACCGCCCGAAAGCTCACACGGCACCTTGTTCTCGTTGCCCGTCAGCCCCATTTGCGCAATCAGCTCGTGAGCGCGGGCTTCCGCCTGCTCGCGCGGACGCTTAAGCACACGAATCGGCGCATCGATGATGTTTTTCATCACGGTATAGTGCGGGAACAGGTTGTAATTTTGGAACACCAGGCCGAATCGCGAGCGTGCCCGCTTGGGCACGTCGCCTTTCGCATATACCGCACCCAACCCCGCGTCCGTCGCAACGGCAAGGTCACCAAACGAGAGCGAGCCTCCGTCGAGTGTCTCGAGCAGCGTGGCACACCGTAGCAGCGTGGACTTGCCGCCACCCGAAGGCCCGATAATCGCCACGACCTCGCCACGCTTTACCTCAAGCGAGATATCCTTGAGCACCTCATTGCCGCCAAACGCCTTGCGCGCGCTTTCGATTTTCATCACTAAGTTAGTCATGATAATAGTCCAGCTTCTTTTCGGCAGCGCCCAACAGCATCTCGACCACAAAGTTAAAGACCCAGTAGATCAGCGCCGCAATCGCAAACGGCACCATGCTCACTTGCGAGGCGACCAGCGCCTTGGCCGTCGAGAACATCTCCCCCACGCCAATGGCAAACGCCAGCGACGTGTCTTTGACCAGCGTGATGATCTCGTTGCCCATCGCCGGCAGAATGCGCTTGGCGACCTGGGGCATCACGATATACAGAAACGTCTGCATGCGCGAGTAGCCCAGCACCTCGGCTGCCTCGTATTGACCGCGCGGAATGGACTGCAGGCCCGAGCGATAGATTTCGGCAAAGTAGCCGGCGTAGTTGATGATGAATGCCACAACGCACGCCGTCCACTTGGAATCGGGCGTGAGCGAGATACCGAACACGTAGTACGGGGCAAAGTAGATGGCAAACATCTGTAGCATGAGCGGCGTGCCGCGCATCACCGAAATGTAGATACGCGCAATCCATCGTAGCGGCGCAATTTTGCTCATGCGCATAAACGCCACGGGGATTCCCAGCGGAATCGACCCCAGCAGCGTCAGCACAAACAACTGCAAACTGACCAAGAAGCCCTGGCCAAGCATCTGCATCATGACCTGAATGGACAACCTAAGCTCTCTTTCGCGACAACAGAACAGTAAACCCAATGCTAAAGCGAGTTTTCCAGGTGCTCGAGTTTGCCGTGAAAGAGGAGCGCCGCGTACTAAATGTACGCAAGCGACGGTTTGAACGGCAAAATCGGGTGCCTGGGAAAGCCGCTATTTCAGAACCCAGTTGTCGAAGGAAAGACCGTAATCTGCATATTTATCGCACAGGTCCTTGACCGTACCGTCCTCATAGAGCGCCTTGAGCGACTCGGTCACGGCGTCGGCCGACTTGGTGTCGCCCTTCTTAAAGCCGACGGCGTAGTGCTCGCTGGACAGCGGCTCATCAAGCTGCGTATAGGCATCGGGCTTGGCGGCAAGCTGATACTGGGCAATCGAAAGGTCGCAAGCCACGGCATCGACCGCGCCGCTCTCGAGCTGCATAAAGGCCGTATTGTACTCGCCGATCGTGTCGAGCGTGGCAAACGTCGCCGCCAGATCCTTCTGGTCGCCCTCGAGCACATCCTGCGCAGCGGAATCGGTCTGGGTAATCACGGTCTTTCCAGCAAGATCGTCCCAGCTCTTGATGCCCGCATCCTTCTTTACCACCAGCACCTGCTCGTTGAGCATATACGGCTCGGAGAACGTGTAATCGTCCTCGCGGCCCTCCATGGTAAAGCCGTTCCAGATGCAGTTGATGGCGCCCGAGTTGAGCAGCGTATCCTTGGCGTCCCAGTCGATGGCCTCGTATTTGATCTCCCAGCCCTGCTTATCGGCAACAGCCTTGGCCAGATCGAGATCAAAGCCGGTGTACTCGCCATCGTCGCCCACAAAGCCGTACGGAGGATAGGACTTATCAAAGCCCACCACGAGCTTCTTGGACTCCGCAGCGCCCTTCACATCCTTGGCCGCGGCAGAGCCAGCAGCGGAGCCCTTGCCGGCACCACCGCCGCAGCCGACAAGACCAAGGCCAAGCACCGTGGCGAGCGAGCCGGCTAGACCAACAAACTGACGACGAGACATATCGGTATTCATGGTATTCCCCCTTGGTGGCACTTTAGTTAAGTAAAGTGAGTCATGTAACGTTCAGAATCATACACTTTAGCGTGGTAGAGCACAAGGCGAGTTTGCCCGCCGCGTGAGGGGTGTGGGGGTTAAGTTTCCTGCTCTACAGTCCTGCGCAAGACGGAAAGCACATTAAGTGCTTTCCTTTGCGTGCGGAACTCGCGATAAACTTAATTACGCGCCGCTCCCAGCCCACGCCGGGCAAATATCGTTGGACTTATCACTGACATGAAATGGGCGCTTGCATATCGTCTGCTAGCTTGGCACGGTACAATGCTTGCAGCTTTTAATTCATGAATTAGTGGGGTTATTGATGGCAGAATCTCGTGCGGAGCGTAAGGCTCGTCGTGCTTTGATCAAGGCGGCTGAGGGGTCGGAGGAGAGAAAATCTTCTAAGAAATCCAAGTCGTCTCAGGACGCAAAGGGTAAGTCGGCCAAGGGCAAGGCTAAGGCCAAGCGTCCCGGCTCTCGTCGGAACGAGGATAAGGCATCTCAGACTCGCTCCAAGCGCTCGCATAAAGATCGGGTTTCGTCTGCGCGTAAGGCTATGGACCCCAAGTCTCCCTGTTCGATCATGAAAGCTTGCGGTGGGTGTACGGCGCTCAATCGTCCTTATAAGAAGCAGCTCGCCGCCAAGCAGGCTGCTATGGAGGAGCTTTTTGCTGCTCTTTGCGAGCGCGAGGGCATTAGCGTCGACCCCATTCGCGGTATGGGCGTCACTCTGGGCGACCCGGGTAAATATCCTGCGCCGCGTGGCTTTCGTCATAAGGCTGCCACTCCCTTTGCTCCCGGTAAGGAGGGCGCCGTCCGTTGCGGTTTCTTTGAGCGCGGCACGCACAAGATCGTTGCCGTACCCGAATGCCCCGTCGAGGCACCGGGCGCCCGTCAGATTCTCAACGGCATCGCACGCGAAGCTGAGCGGCTGCATATTCCCGCCTTTAATGAGGACAAGCATCTTGGTTTGCTTCGCTATGCCGTCGTCCGCTGCGGTTGGCGTACCGACCAGGCCATGGTCACGCTCGTGACCGCTCAGCGCGACTTGCCGCATGCGCAGGAGTTCTTTGAGGCTGTCGCCGCACTCAATCCGCGCATCGTCACCGTCGCCCAAAACATCAACGGACGTCCCGGCAACACCATCCTCGGTGAGGAAACCCGCATTGTATATGGCGCCGAGTGCATGCGCGACCAGCTGCTCGACTGCGAGTTCGATATCTCCCCCACCGCGTTCTACCAGACCAACCCGCAGCAGACCGAGCTGCTCTATCAGCTCGCGATTGACGGCATGGACCTGCAGCAGGGCGACGTACTCATGGATGCCTATTGCGGTAGTGGAACTATCGGCCTGTGCGCAGCCAAAGCCGCCCAGGACAAGGGCGTCGGTATTATGCTGCTTGGCGTGGAGCGCAACCACGCCGGCATTGCCGACGCACGTCGTAATGCCGAGCTCAACGGCCTCACCCGCAGCGCTTGGTTTATGGCCGACGATGCCACCGACTACATCCTAGATGCCGCCGACAACAACGAGCGCGTCGATGTCCTTTCCATCGATCCGCCGCGCGCCGGCTCTACCCCCGAGTTCCTCGAAGCTGCCTGCGCGCTTAAGCCGCGCCGCATCACCTATATCAGCTGCAACCCCGTGACTCAAGAGCGCGACCTGCATCAGCTCCTCGACGGAGGCTATCTCCTGCTCAAGATCACGCCCGTCGACATGTTTCCTCACACCGACCACACCGAAACCGTAGCGGTCCTCGAACGCCGCTAACCAACCTCAGTAGATTTTTGGGACAAGAAAGGGGGCGACCCGTCTGGGCCGCCCCCTTCGCTTGGTTTATAAATTCCGCTACATCCCCTTGCGCAGATCGCACACGCCGGCTGCCGCCATCTCGCGCAGCAGCGTCTCGCGATCGCGCGTCACGATCAGATCCAACGGGAAGTGAATCTCGTCGAGCATCTTGCGAGCGTAATCGAGCTTACCAATTGCCATGCCAATGTGCGCATCGGTCGAAACGCCAATGCCCACGCCCAGCTCGGCGCAGCGCTCGGCGATCTTGCGGCATACGGCCCAATGCTCAGTGTCGACACCGTGTTCAAGACTATGGTTGTTGATCTCAATAATCTTGTGCTTGGCCTTAGCTGCCAACAGCACCTCGTCGATATCGAACGGCACGCCCGAACGCCCCGTGTGCCCCAGCATGAACACCTTGGGGTGCTCCAGGGCATTGATATACATCTCGGTCGTCTGGGCCAGCGTCGCGCCCTCAGCAATCTGCGGATTATGCACGCTTGCAACCAAATAATCCAAATTACGCGTAACCAAATCGAACAGCGAATGCTGACGGCTGTACGAATCGCCGGCGATATCAAGCGTGACAGGAGTGTCCTCGCCAAACAGGCTTCCGTCCAGCGAAACGATATCGGCCTCGGCACCACGCAGCACCAGCACGCCGCTCCAAATGCGCGGCCAGATATCCTGGTTGATAAAGAACTGGTAACTGCGCAGGTCATTGGGGCAAGCCGTAACCATAGAGCTCAAATGGTCGGCAGATCCGAGTACCTGCAGACCACGCTCTGCCGCCCAGTACACATTCTCCTCAATGGTCGAATATGCATGCGCAGAGAACATCGTATGGGTATGAATGTCACAAGAAAGCAGGTAGGGCATCAGGTCTCCTTATCTGGCACGGCCGTCGCTTATATTCATTGTACGCATAGCCTTCGATAGTCGTAAAACCACTCCATCCCAAAGACACAACGTCCATGACAACGGGGGCCGGCTTAACACCAAACCCCGTTTCACGTAAAACATTGTAGGCAGAGCGCTTTACTTTTAACGATACTCGTCCGCCAACTGTTTCCAAGCGGGTAGCGAATTGACAATCGTTTCGTAGCTCACGCAATAGCCCAAGCGGAACCAACCCGGCATACCAAAGCTGTCCGAGGGAACCGCAAGCAACTCATACTTCTTTGCGCGCTCGCAAAACGCATTCGCATCGGGCTCCAGCGCCTTCACCCACAGGTAGAATGCACCATCCGGCTCAACATAGGTGTAGCCGTACTCCGCTAGTGCATCGGTAAGCGCGGTGCGGTTGCGTGCATAGGCCTCAACGTCACTCGGCTCATCGACGCAGTCGATAATTACGCGCTGAAAGAGCGCCGGCGCGCACACGAAGCCCAGCGTACGGGCGGCACCGGCAACGGCGGGCATTAGACGATCTGCCTGAGGATTCGTATTGGGAACCAGGATCCATCCCACGCGCTCGCCCGGCAGCGACAGCGACTTAGAATACGAGTAGCACACGATGGTGTGCTCGTAGATCGAGGGCACCCAAGGCACCTCGGCACCGTACACGATCTCGCGGTACGGCTCATCCGAGATGAGCATAATCGGATTCTCGGGATCGCGCTGAGCGTTGGCCTCGCGCAGAACATTGGCCAGTCGCGTCAGCGTGTCGCGTGTATATACGGCACCGGTCGGATTGTTGGGCGAGTCGATAATGACGGCAGTCGTCTTATCGCTGATCGCCTTGAGCACGTTGTCCACGCTCAGCTGGAACGTGCCTTCATCGGCGAGCGCCTCAACACACGTACAGCCGGCCTTCTCAATCCACACGCGATACTCCGGAAAGTACGGGGCGATAACAATAACCTCGTCGCCCGGGTTCGTAACGGCGTTGAGCGTGCAGGTGAGCGAAGCCGCGGCACCCACCGTCATAAAGACGTCCTTGCCCTCATAGCTCGTGCCAAAGCGGCGGTTGAGCGATTCGGCGACGGCTGCTCGACATTGCGGCAGACCCGGTGCGGGCGTATAACCGTGCAGCTGGTCGCTCGGCAGCTCCAAAGCCTTCTTAATGGACGCAGCCACAGCGGCGGGCGCCGGAACACTCGGGTTGCCCAGCGAAAAATCGAATACGTTCTCCGCACCGATCTGCGCCTTGCGCTCAAGACCATAGCTAAAAATCTCGCGGATGATGGAGCTTTCCGCACCGCGAGCATACATAGTTTCGTTGATCATCTGTTCCCCTTTCGCATAGGCGCTATTGTACGCTTTAGCCGAGCAAAGTGCCGCAGCAATGTTGATTGGGGACAGACTAAAATGCGTGAAAACGCTCATTTAAGTCTGTCCCCAATCAACAAATGGCCCCATATCGCTCAAAAGAAAAAGCCTCCGCAGGTTTCCCCGCGGAGACTTTCGCCACAAAGGCTATTTGTCGGTGTCGGCATCGACATCGACATCGATGACGGCATGGTCATCGTCAGCATCATCGGATGCGGCTTCGGCATCCTCCTGCATGGCCGCCTGCGCAAAGGCCGCGGCATCAGCCGCCAGCTCCTCCTCGCTCATGCGAGGCGCGCGCTTCTTGGTCGGCATGCCGGCCGCCTTGGCATTGCGCTCCTCCTTGGCCGCCAGGATATCGCCCTCGCGCTCAAGGTAGGCATTCCACTCGTTGTCGAGCAGGGCGTTCACGGCGTCGCCTTCGACGGTCTCGCGCTCAAGCAGCACCTTCGCCATCAGATCGAGCTGATCGCGACGGGCGTCCAGGATCTCGACCGCACGACGATGGGCCTCACGCATAATGCGCTGAACCTCGATATCGATGCGGCGCGCCGTCTCCTCGGAGTAATCCTGGTGATCGGCGTAATCGCGACCAAGGAACACCTGATGTTGCGCCTCGCCAAACACTTGCGTGCCCAGCTCCTCGCTCATGCCCAAACGCGTAACCATCTCGCGCGCCATCTTGGTCGCACGCTCCAGGTCGTTGCTCGCGCCCGACGTGATGTCATCGCACATGAGCTCCTCGGCAACGCGACCGCCCAAGAACACGGCAAGCTCGTCGA
>CAUASQ010000005.1 GCA_958431945.1 uncultured Collinsella sp.
CAATGGTATACGGGTGCATCATCGACGTCTTCAATACAGAAGATATCAGTGCGGATTGTTGTCGAGATAATCGATGAGTTTGTTGAGCGCTGCGCGCTCCGCTGACTGTGTAAGCGACATGAGCATATCCTTTCACGTGTGCTTCGTGTGAGATAATACCCATATGTGGAATTAAATGCGTCTAAAGAATCCGTAATGTGTCTATTCAACGAATCAATTTGATTTGGGGCGAAGTGTCATGCCCCGACACCTTCTAAGTTACGGTGAAATAGTGTCTAATATGCGCTTTTAGGCGCATATGGGGATGCGGACGATTTCTTGGACCGCGCCTAGGCGTATCCAAGCTTCCTGCGGTACTCCATTGGGCTCAGCCACTCGAGGGACTTCTTGATGCGCCCGTCCCGATAGTACACGAGGTAGGCCTCGAGCCTCCCCATGAACTCCTCGGCCGTCACGCCCTCCCAGTCCCTGTAGCGGAAGAACTCGTTCTTGAGGCGCCCGAAGAAGCCCTCGCAGGCCGAGTTGTCCGGGCTGCAGCCCTTCGCGGACATGCTCCTGACCAGGCCGTTCTCCTCGCAGATCCCGATCCACTCCGGCCAGCGGTAGTGGCCTCCCCGGTCCGAGTGGATCGTCGTGCGCGCCCCCGCCGGCCTCGCCGCGCAGGCCTTGAGCAGGCTCGAGTTCGCGAGGCGCTTGTCGGGGTGCAGCCCGATCGACCAGGCGACGGGCATCCCGTCGAAGCAGTCGATGACCGGGCTCAGGTAGACCTTCTCGCCGCCCGGGAGCCTGAACTCGGTGATGTCGGTGAGCCACAGCAGGTTGGGCTCGTCGGCGTGGAAATTCCTGTTTACGAGGTTCTCCGGCGCCTTGTAGACCTCGCCGGCGTAGGAGTTGTAGCCTGAGGATCCTTAAAAGAAAGCCCAGTTTATCCTTTCCACCCCAATTGGGAATCCTCCGATGCGCCTTCGCACGCTCGCATGACCTCGATACCGTGCGAGCGTGCGAACTCGACGAGCTCTGCGTTGCGGGCGTTTATGGTGCCGAAGGCGGCGGGACACACGATAAGGCGCGCGCAGTGGACGAGGAGCTCTTTGGCGCGGGCTATGGTTTTATCCCCGATCGGCTCGAAGGCGCGCTCGGCCACGCATTCCGCCGCCAGGTCGCGCGCGAGCTCGCAGTCGATGTCCCCTTCGTGCAGAACGCCCGCGTAGAACGCCTTGCCCTGCCGGATGAGCTGGCGAAACACAGCCGACCCCGTACCTGCGCCGGCGATGACGAACGTGTGCGCATCGCCGTGCGGGCGTCCAATTTCCACGCTGCCGAAGCGCTCGTTGAAGGTGCCATGTTGAAGGCCGTAGAGCTCGCCAATCGTCTCGCGCGTGAATATGTCCTCGGGTGCGCCGGCGCGGAAGACCCGGCCGTCCTTCACGCAAATCACCTTGTCGGCGCTTTTCTGCGCGAGCTCGAGTTCGTGGATGGACATGATGACAGCCACATTCCGCGATTTCGCAAGGTGGCGAAGTATTCGCAGCAGGTCGATCTGGTAGCGGATATCGAGATATGACGTGGGCTCGTCGAGCACGAGCACACGCGGATCCTGCGCGATGGCGCGTGCGAGCATGACGCGCTGGCGTTGCCCGTCGCTTATCTGCATAAAGTCGCGCTCGGCGAGCTCTTCCACATGTGCGGTTTTCATGGCCTCGTCGACCCGACTATGGTCGTCGGGCGAGAGTGTGCCCATTCGCCCGGTGTAGGGGTGCCTTCCCGCCTCTACGACATCGCGGCAGGTGAGGAGCTCGGTCCGGGGGCGATCTGTTAGCATAACGGCAAGGTTCCTTGCAAACTCCGCCGTCTTCCATCGGGAAATCTCCCGCCCGTCGAGATCGACCGCGCCGGCAAGCGGTGCCAGATGGCGTGTGATGGTTTTCAAGATGGTCGACTTGCCCGAGCCGTTCGGCCCGATGAGCGCCACGACGTCGCCCGCGCGAACCTCCAGATCGACGCCTTCGACTACGACCTTCTTGTCGTAGCCCGCCGACAGGTCGCTTATGTGGAAAAGCGGCGCTCCGTCAGCCTGCGTTTCGACCGTAGTTTCGAGGTTCGGCTCCGCTCGGAGGAGGCGTTCCGCGCGCAGTTCCGCACGAGCCGAAAGTGCCTTCTGGCGCTTTCGTGCGAGCTCAGGACTGTCTAAGCATGGAATGTCCCCTCCGAGCGTTTTGGGCCGCGGCACGAATTCCCCCATCTACCTCACCCGCTTCTTCAACATGAGCGCGATAACCACCGGCGCGCCGAAGATGGCGGTGACGGCGCTGATGGAAAGCTCGACGGGAGAGAACAGCGTGCGCGCGATCAAATCGCAGCCCGCGCAGAAGATGGCGCCTCCCAAGAAGCACGCGGGAATCACACGGATGGGCTTCGACGACTTTAGCGCCGACTTCACGAGATGCGGAACCGCGATGCCTACGAACGACACCGGACCAGCGAACGCGGTCACGCAGGCGGAGAGCATGCTCGCTAGAAGGACGAGCACCACGCGGAAGCGTTCGATGTTCACGCCGACGCTTTTCGCGTAGGCTTCTCCCAGCTGGAAGGCGGAAAGGGGCTTCGATATCGCGAATACGCATGCGCTCACGGTGACCACCACGACCGCGATGACCGCGACGTCGTCCCAGCTCGAACCCGAGAAGCTACCCAAAGACCAGTTGTGCAGGTTCACGATGGACTGGTCGTCGGCGAAGGCGATGAGGAAGTTCGTCGCCGCCGAGCAGATGTATCCCACCATGACGCCCGCCACGATGAGCATGGCCATGGAACTTATGCGCCGTGCGATGAGGAGCACGAAGCCGATGGTGATAAGCGAGCCCAGAAACGCTGCGGCCACCATGGCCGGCGAGGACATGGCCTGGTTCGCGCCTAGAAGTACGATCATCGTAAGCGCGACGACGAACTTTGCGCCCGAGGAGACGCCCAAGATGAACGGGTCGGCGATGGGGTTGTTGAAAAACGTCTGCAGCAGGAACCCGGAAAGCGAAAGTGCCCCGCCGAGAAGCACGGCTGAAAGCACGCGCGGCAGGCGAATCTCCCAGATGACCTGGCTTTCCATGGAATTGGCCGCGCCGCCCGAAAGGATGCCGGGGATGTGATCTGCGGGCACGAGCACGCTCCCGATGCACAGGTTGGCCCCGACGAGCACGATGAGGGCAACAGCGAGCAGCGCCGTCACGACGCGACACCGCGCGGCGCGCCCCGATTCGTCGTATGCCATGGAAAGCCGGCTTCTCATGGCGCTAACCGAGCTTCCTCAGATAATGGAAGTCGCTCGCGTCATCGCCGGTGAACGCCCCGTGCAGCTCGTCGATAATGTCGGCTGTAGAAGTCATCTGCTGGTACATGTCGGCGCTTGTGACCCAGACGTTGCCGTTCTTCACGGCTTTGAACTGCGACAATAGCGCGTTTTTGCCTACGAAGTCGTTCAAGGTGGCAACCGATTCGTCGATGGTGCCGTTGTAGACGATGATGTCGGCATCCTTCGCCGTCGCGTAGAAGCGCTCCATTTCGAGCGTTACTGACGAACCTGACGTCGACGCCGTCTGCGCGTCATCGAGCGCATAGCTGCCGCCTGCAAGCTCGATCATCTGCGCCACGTAGTCGCCCGCCCGCCGCGTGACGGCGGCCCCGTTCGAGTTAATGTAGAAATACGCCACGGTTTTACCTGACGACGCGAGCCCCGACGTTTGCTCGACGCGGGCCTTCTGCTCGTTGAACAGGTGCGCGGCCTCGTCTTCCTTGTCGAATAGGACGCCGAAAAGCTTAATCCACTCAACGCGCCCGAGTGCTTCGGGCTCGCTCGACGACTGTTCGGTGAGCACGACGAGCCCGAGCTTCTGCAGCTTTTCCTTCACATCGGGCGTGTGGTTGATCATGGTGTTCTCGATGGCGAGCGTGCAGCCCGAGGCCGATATTCGCTCGTAGTCGGGCGCGCTGTACTTGCCGCCGTAGGCGATCGCCCCACTTTCGAGTGCGCTTTTGAAGCCCACGACCGAGCAGTCGTCGGCCTTCGTGCCCGACATGATGATATTGTCGTTCGCATCGAGCGCGTCGACTAGGCACATCGTCGCCGACGACACGAGGTACACCTTGTCGGCGGGGCGCCTTATGACCGCGATGTCGGAGCTCAACCCATCAGGTACCTTCGCATCTTGCGGCACCACGAGGAAGCGCTCCCCGTTCGAAATGCAGATAAGCCGCAGGCCGCCTTCGAACTCGTCGACAGTGAAGTGCTTGGCGTATTCAAGCTGAAGCGCCCCCGTCGGCTCCCAGCCGCAGCCCAAATCGGCGTTGTGGAAGTCAGCCGCGGCGCTTGAAGCCGTTCCCGCAGGGGAACCGCCGCTTGCGTCGTCGCCCGTTTTCTCCTTCATGGTGGATGAGTCGAAGTGGAGCGTGTAGTCGATGGTGTGCGGCGTCGACATGGCGACGGTCTCGGCCGACACGGCGATGTCCTCGTCGAGCGTGACGGGTATCTCGAACGTGGAGTTGCCGCCGTCGTTTACGGGCGCGTAGTCCACGCCGTTGACGGTCATCTTGTCGTAGTTCGAACTCGACCAGGTGATGGTCGCGGTGTAGGTGTCGCCATCCTTCACAATTGTGGTGGGTGAGGCGATACTTGCGCGCCCTGACCCGCCGGAAAGCGAGACACTCACAGTGTATTCCTGAGAGCCTGCCGTGCCACCGGTCGCGTTCGGGCTCGCACTGCACCCCGCGAAGGGAAGCGCGAGCAGGGCGACGAGAACGCAGGCGATCGCGCGCGCCGCGATGCTGCGGCGCTTCCTGCTTTCCCCCTTGGGAAGAATCGACCGCATGGCGTTACTTCAGTGCTTCGGCGCGCAGATCGACGCCGGCGGATTCGAACACGAGCGTGCGGTCGTACCACCGCTCCCTTTTAATGCTCCACGCGGCGCAGTCGGTGTCCTCGTCGAGTGCTTCAACGGGCACGTCGTAGGTGTACTTGCCTTCCGCGTTTTCCACATAGGGGATGAAGTCGGCCTCGCTCGCGGCGGCAGCCTCGTCGCCCGTGCCCATGAAGAGCTTGCCGTAGCCCGTGCCGGAAAGCGTCATCACGCAGTGCATGGAGCCGTTTTCCACGATGAGCTGGGCGTCCACAATCCTGAACATGTTCGAGCTGGAATCTACGGTGATCGGATAGGTGCCGTCGGCCACCTCGTCGGCGGTGATGGGGGCAGCGCTTGCGCCCTCGGGCGCATCGGCCGCCTGTTCGGTCTTTTCCTGGGAATCGGCATCGCTTGCCTTTGCGCTGTCGCTTGAATTTCCGGCGCAGCCGGCGAGCGAGAACGTGAGAAGCGCCGCCGACAGGGCGAAGGCGAGGGTTTTCTTCAACAAGGAGGGGTTCCTTTCAATCGGTTCGACCTCCCGCGCCGTGCGGTGGGCGGGCGGGACGCGAATGCAACGGGCATGCGCCGTCAGTCGGGGAAGGCGCATGCCCGTTGCACGGGGACACGACCGGCGCCCCCGTGCGCGGCGAGTTTACAGCTTGGCGATGGCGTCGTCCACGTGCGAGACGTAGATGTCGTCGACCGCGACGTTCTGTCCCAGACCCTGGAGCAGGCACGTCACTTCGAAGCCGGCGGCCACGAACTTCGCAGCCCAGCTGTCGGGGTCGGTCTCGTCTGCCATGTCGTTGTTCGCGTGGTCGCCCGCGACCACCATGAACGGCGCGAGCACGGCCTTCTTGTAGCCTGCGGCGCTCGCGGCGGCGATAACATCCTCGCAGGTCGGTTCAGCCTCGACGGTGCCGACGAAGAACTGCGTCAAGCCCTCGTTCTTAAACACTTCCTGCATCTTGGCATAGTCGGCGTTGGAATCGGCTTCGGTGCCGTGGCCCATGAGGCACATCGCCGTCTTGCCGTCGTCGAAGGACGCCATGTTCTCCTTAATGGCTGCGGCCACCTTCTTGTAGTCGTCGTCGGAGGTGAGCAGCGGGTCGCCGAGCGAGATCTTGTCGAACTTGTCGGCGTACTTGTCGAGCTCGTCTTTCACGTCGGTGTATTCCAGGCCACCCATGAGATGCGTCGGCTGCACGACGATTTCCTTCACGCCGTCTTCCACGCAGCGGTCGAGCGCCTCGGTCATGTTGTCGATCGTGATGCCGTCGCGCTTCTTCAGCTTGTCGATGATGATCTGCGCGGTGAAGGCGCGGCGGATGTCGTAGTCCTGCCAGTACTTCTCGCGGATAGCGTCTTCGATGGCGCCGATGGTGATGTGGCGCGAGTCGTTGTAGCTCGTGCCGAAGCTCGTGACGAGGATGACCGGCTTCACGGCCTTCTCCTTTTCACTCGATTTCTCGGAACTCGCGGAGGTGCTGGAGCAGCCCGCGAGCGCGACTCCGGCGAGCGCGAAGGCTCCGGTTGCTGCGGCGCCCATGAAGCCGCGGCGTGACATCTGGTCGGACATGGTTTTTCCTTTCCTCGGTTTGCCGGTCCCCCGGCGACAGTTGCTTGTCGGCACAAGCGAAAGAAAAGCGCACCCTTCGGGGTTCACAAGGAGCTAACGCCACGGCGATGCCGTGAGGAAAAGGCGAAGCAGTCTGGCTTGGGGCGCGAGGAGGTTCGCCCGCGCGTCCTATACAGTAATGTCCCTTGCCCAGGATTCCCACCTGGTTCCCTCCGCAAGCCAGCGCGGGCTGTGCAGGCGCCGCGCCGGTCATTTCCTTTTATCCGATTGTCATATGCTCGTTGCCGAATCTTTTACTATGATAGTGGGCACTTGTGAACGTGTCAAAGCCAAGGCGGGCGGCATTGCGCCTCCTGCCTGCGTATTTGCGCCGATTGCCGCCGCAGGCGCCGTGTTTTGCCCGCTGCGCGAATGGCGGCGTAAACGGTTGCGATGAGAAACGGGAAGGGAAGGCTCGGATGATTCATATCGTTGGCGCAGGCTCGGGCGCCGCCGACCTTATCACGCTGCGCGGGGCGCGCCTTCTGCGCGCGGCCGACGTGGTCGTTTGGGCGGGAAGCCTTGTGAACCCCGAGCTGCTCGCTGAGTGCAAGGAATCCTGCATCGTCTACGATAGCGCGCACATGACCTTGGAGGAAGTGCTCGACGTGATGCGCGCGGCGGATGCGCGGGGCGAGGAAGTGGTGCGCCTGCACACGGGCGACCCGTGCCTGTACGGCGCCATCCAGGAGCAGATGGACGCACTCGACGCGTGCGGCTTGGACTACGAGGTGGTGCCCGGCGTGTCGAGCTTTTGCGGTGCCGCGGCTGCGCTTCGCCAGGAATACACGCTGCCGGGAATCAGTCAGTCGGTCGTGATCACGCGGCTTTCCGGGCGCACCCCCATGCCCGCGGGCGAGGGCATGCGCACCATGGCGGAAAGCGGCTCGACTATGGTCATCTTTCTGAGCTCGGGTATGCTCGCCGAGCTTTCCGCCGAGCTTTTGGCCGCGGGCCGCAGCTCCGACGAGCCGGCGGCGCTCGTGTACAAGGCGACCTGGCCTGAGGAGCGCGTGGTGCGCTGCACAGTGGGCACGCTCGCCGATGCGGGCGCGCGAGAGGGCATCGACCGCACGGCGCTCGTGTTGGTGGGCCGCGTGCTCGGAGCTCGCGGCGGGCTTGCGCACGACGGCGTGCAAGCGGAGTCGTACGAGCGCAGCAAGCTTTACGACCCTTCGTTTGCCACGGGGTATCGGAAGGCGAGCAGCTAGCGTGGCCTTCGAGCACTACATATATACCGGGACGACCCGCCTGCGCTGCGGCTACACGACGGGGAGCTGCGCCGCGCTCGCGGCGAAGGCGGCCTGTGAGATGCTCTTGTCACGAAAGCCCGTCGGCCTCGTGTCGATCGTCGCCCCCGGCGGGCTGCCCGTCGAGACGGACGTAGTCGACGCATGCATCGGCGAGGGGTGCGCCCAGTGCGCCGTTCGAAAGGACGCAGGCGACGATGCCGATGTGACTGACGGCGTACTCGTGTACGCGCACGTGGAACATGCGGGGTCGGGCACGGGTGCTGCGGGCAGCAAGGACGTGCCCGCGCGCGAATCGGAAGTTTCCGTCGATGGCGGCGTGGGCGTGGGGCGCGTGACGTTGCCCGGGCTCGAGCAGCCGGTGGGGGCGGCCGCCATCAACGCGACGCCGCGCGCGATGATCACTTCGGCGGTGCGCGAGGTGTGCGCCGCGCACGGCTTTTCTGGAAATATTGCTGTGACGATTTCGGTACCCGAGGGTGTTGCCCTTGCCGAAAAGACCTTCAACCCGCACCTGGGGATAAAGGACGGCATCTCCATCCTGGGCACGACGGGCATCGTCGAGCCGCGCAGCCTCGCTGCCTTGCGCGACAGCATCGAGCTCGAGATCCGGCAGCATGCGGCTATGGGGCGGCGCGGAGTCGTGCTCACGCCCGGCAACTACGGCGGGCAGTTCATCTCGGGGCATTTCCACCTAAACGGTGCGCCGGTGGTCTTCATCTCCAACTTTGTGGGCGATGCGATTGATTGCTGCGTTCGCGAGGGATTCACCAATGTCCTTCTTGTGGGACACATCGGCAAGCTGGTGAAGGTCGCTGGCGGCATCATGGACACCCATTCACGTACCGCCGACTGCCGCGCGGAGATTCTGGCCGCCCACGCGGCCTTGGCCGGCGCGGGTGCGAAGACCGTGCGCGAGATCATGTCGTCGGTCACGACCACGGCGGCGCTCGAGGTAATCGAGGCCGCCGGCGTGGGGGACGCTGCGCGCGCCTCGCTCGCTGCGGCAATCGAGGACAGGTTGCGCCGCCGCGCGGCGGGCGCATGCGACATCGCCGCGGTCGTGTTCGACGCCGAGCGCCGTGAGCTTTTCCGCACGTCGGGTGCCGATGCAGTTATCGGGGAATTGGGGGCGACGTATGAGTAAAGGCGCGCTGTACGGGGTGGGCCGCGCAATCGGCTGGCCGGGGACGAAGGTGGTCATGAAGGCGCGCCGCTCGCTTGCGGACACGAAGCGCATCCTTCGCGAGGAGGGCGCCTTCGACGGTGCCGAGCTCGTAGAGGACTGTGGGCTTCCTGGCGAGCGCGTGTACCGCTCGGTCGACGATGTGCCCGATCGGGGCAGCTACTTCTCGACGATGGTGGTGCGCTAGATGAGGGTTTCCTGCATAGCGTTCACTGAGAGGGGATATGCGTTGGCGGAGCGCACCGCACGCGCGCTTTCCGATTGCGCGCAGACAGGTGAAGATGACCCTGGCTGGGACGTTTCCGTTTCGCGCGGGTTCGGCGAGGGGAAGGCCGACCTGCGCGCATGGACGGCGCTCGCGTGGGAAGCGTCGGATGCGCTTTTGTTCGTGGGCGCGGCGGGCATCGCCGTGCGGGCGATCGCGCCGCATGTCGCCTCGAAGGCAACCGATTCCGCGGTTGTGGTGATCGACGAGGCGGGGCGCTTTGCCGTCTCGCTTTTGTCGGGGCATTTGGGCGGTGCGAACGAGCTTGCGCAAACTGTGGCACGCGCGGCAGGGGCCATCCCCGTCATCACCACGGCGACCGACGTCCGCGGCGTGTGGGCGGTGGATACGTGGGCGCGCTGTGCGGGGCTCGCCGTTTCGAATCCCGAGGCCATCAAGCGAGTGTCGGCGCGGCTTCTTTCGGGCGGGCGCGTGGCGCTCTATTCCGACATGCCGATTTCGGGACAGCCGCCTGAGGGGGTTGACATTGCGTCCGACCGCGCTCGGGCCGATATCGTCGTGTCACCGTTTGCTGGCGCGAATGCAGGTGCGTCCGTTCGCGCGGCGGAGACAACGGGCGAGGTCGTGCCCGCCGGTGAGACGGGGAAGCCGGCGGGTGTGCGGGCGCAGGCGCCTGCGCCCGAGCCGCTTCGCCTTGTCGTGCCCTGCATCGTTGCGGGCATAGGGTGTCGTCGCGGTGCGTGCGCCGAAGCGATCGGGGAGGCGTTTCTTCTCGCGTGCGGGCAGGTGGGCATCTCGCCTTCGGCCGTGCGCGAGGCGGCGACGATCGACGTGAAGGCGCACGAGGAGGGTCTGCTCGCCTTCTGCCGCGCGCGCAATATCCCGCTTACGATGTATTCCGCAGAGGAGTTGTCGCAGGTCGAAGGCAGCGTTTCGCCATCTGATTTCGTGCGCGCGACGGTGGGGGTCGACAACGTGTGCGAGCGCGCGGCGCTCGCGGACGGGGGTAAACTGATCTTCCCGAAGCTTGCTCACGGCGGCGTGACCGTCGCGTTTTCCAGGGTAACTATCGAACTTTCGTTTAAGGAGCGGTGATGGGAAAGCTCTTCGTGGTGGGGATCGGCCCGGGCGGCCCCGACGGCATGACGATTGCGGCTCGGCGCGCGCTGGAGGCGGCCGACATCGTTGTGGGGTACACGAAATACGTGGAGCTCGCGCTCGCCGCCGTGCCCGACGCGGCGCATCTCGCGACGCCGATGATGCACGAGGTCGAACGGTGCCGCCTGGCGCTTTCGCGCGCGCAGAGCGGAGAAGCCGTGGCGCTCGTGTGCAGCGGTGACGCGGGCGTGTACGGCATGGCGAGCCCTGTGCTGGAGCTTGTGGAGGACTACCCCGATGTAGACGTGGAAGTTATCGCCGGGGCCACCGCGGCTCAGAGCGGGTCGGCGGTGCTCGGCGCCCCGCTTGCCCACGACTTCGCGGTCGTGTCGCTCTCCGACCTGCTCACGCCATGGGAGGTCATCGAGCGCAGGCTCGCCGCCGTGGCGAGCGCCGACTTCTGCATCTGTTTGTACAACCCGCGCAGCAGAAAGCGCGCCGACAGGCTCTCACGCGCGGCGAAGATTATGCTCGAATGGAAGGCCCCCGACACGCTCTGCGGCTGGGTACGCAACATCGGGCGCGAGGGGCAGCAGTCGGGCATGTGCAGGCTCTCCGAGCTGGGGGAGATCGACGCCGACATGTTCACCACCGTGTTCGTCGGCAACGCGGACACGAAGCTCGTAGGCGGCCGTATGGTCACGCCGCGCGGGTATCGGGAGATTCCATGCGAAAGGTAACGATCATCGGGGCGGGGCCCGGAAACCCCGACTTGCTCTCGCGCGCGGCGCTCGACGCGATCGACATCGCCGACGTGGTCATCGGCGCTCATCGCGCGCTTGCCGGCATCGACGTGCCGCCCGACGTGGTGAGATGCGAGCTCGTGAAGACGGCGGACATCGCCGCCGCGCTCACCGATGCGGCGTCGTGGCAGCGCGCCGTGGTCGTGATGACGGGCGATGTGGGGCTGTTCAGCGGCGCGCGCCGCCTGGTGGAGGCGCTCTCCGGCAACGCGCAGGTGGACGTGCGCGTCATTCCCGGCATAAGCTCAGCGTCGTATCTCGCCGCGCGCCTCGCGCGTCCATGGCAGGATTGGCGCTTTGCGAGCGCTCACGGCGTGGCATGCGACATCGTGGCCGAGGCCGAGCGCGCAGGTGAGCTCTTCCTCGTCACGTCGGGCGGGGAAGACCCCTCGCGGCTTTCCGGCGAGCTTGTGCAGGCGGGCTTCGGGGACGCGCGCGTGACGGTGGCCGAGCGCCTGTCGTACCCCGACGAGCGCATCACCTGTGCGACCGCAAGTGAAATCGCAGGTCAGACGTTCGACGACTTGAACGTGATGCTTATCGATTTCGCAGGCGGCGCCGGGTCGCCTGCGGGCTCTAGCGCAGCCTCCGAGGCGCCGGCCGGCGCGTCTGCGCCCGCGGCGGCTTCTTCCGCGGTGGACTCTGCGGGCGCATCCCGCGCCGCGAGCTCCCGCTGGCCGTACGCTTCCTCGGGCATTCCCGACGAGCTCTTCATCCGCGGTGACGTTCCCATGACCAAGCAGGAGGTGCGAGCCGTCGCGCTCGCGAAGCTGCGCCTAACCGCGACCGACACCGTGTGGGACGTCGGCGCCGGCACGGGGAGCGTGTCGATCGAGGCGGCGCTCGTCGCGCGAGCGGGGTCGGTATGGGCGGTCGAGCGCAACGCGGCCGGCGTGCGGCTCATCCGAGAGAACGCGGATGCATTCGGGTGCGGCAACGTGTATGCGGTCCCCGGCGTCGCTCCCGAAGCGCTCGCGAAACTGCCCGTCCCCGACGCCGTGTTCGTCGGCGGGAGCGCGGGCGAGCTTCCCTCCATCGTGGAGGCGGCGCTCGAGAAGAATTCGCATGTTCGCCTGTGTGTGCCATGCGTCACCATTGAGACACTCACTGAGGCGTGCGCGCTCCTCTCGGGTTCGCGCTTTAAGGGGTTCGAGGCGTGCCAGTTGTCGGCCGCCCGCGCCGAGGCTGTAGGCTCGCATCATCTTATGAAGGCGCAAAACCCCGTGTTCCTCGTCAGCGCGCGTGGTGCAGGTGGGGAAGGCGGTGCCCGGTGAGCACGTCCATCCCGCGCTTCATGGTCGCTGCGCCCTCGAGCGGGAGCGGCAAGACGGTCGTAACGTGCGCGCTCCTGCGCACGCTCGCGCGCCGCGGCCTTGCATGCGCGGCCTTCAAATGCGGCCCCGACTACATTGACCCGCTCTTTCATCGCCGCGTCGTGGGTGCGCGCTCGGGCAACTTAGACGGCTTCTTCACCGACGCCCCGACGCTGCGCGCCCTGCTCGCCCGCGGCGCCGCGGGCGCGGATGTCGCGGTGCTCGAGGGGGTCATGGGCTTCTACGACGGCATGGCGCCCGGCGTGGCCGACGCGAGCAGCTACCAGGTTGCGCGCGACACGGAAACGCCGGTCGTTTTAGTGGTGAACGGGCGCGGGGCGTCTTTATCGCTCGCCGCCGTAATCCGCGGCATCGCCGAGTTCCTGCCTTGTGCGAACGTGCGCGGCGTCGTGCTGAACAAGACGAGCGCCGCTGCCTGCGCCTACGCGGCGCCTGCGATCGAGAAGCACACGGGCGTCGCGGTTTTGGGTAATATCCCCGCCGACGAGGCGTTCTCGCTCGAAAGCCGGCATCTGGGGCTTGTGACCGCCGACGAGGTCGAGCAGCTCTCCGCGCGCATCGACAAGATGGCCGAGCTGGTGGAAAGGAGCGTCGACGTCGACCGCTTGCTCGAAATAGCGGCGACGGCACCCGATATCCGCGAGGAACCTTACCGGTTGGAGCCGATCGCGGGAGCGCGGCCCATCGTCGCCGTCGCGCGTGACGAGGCGTTCTCGTTCTACTACGAGGAGAACCTGCGCGCGCTCGAGGACCTGGGTTGCGAGCTGGCCTTTTTCAGCCCTCTGTGTGATAGCGAGTTGCCCCGGGGGACAAGCGCCCTCTATCTGGGAGGCGGCTACCCGGAGCTCCATGCGCGGCAGCTCTCCGAGAACGCGCCGATGCGCGAGGCGGTGCGGCGCGCGGTGGAATCCGGCATGCCGACGGTCGCCGAATGCGGTGGGTTTCTGTACCTGCAGCGCGAAATCGCCGATAGCGGGGGGCGGCGCTGGCCTGTTGCGGGCGCCCTTGAGGGCGCAAGCGAGAACGGGGGAAGGCTGTCCCATTTCGGGTACGTGGAGCTCACTTCCCAACGCGACGGGCTCTACGGGCCGCGCGGCACACGCATTCGCGCGCACGAGTTCCACTACTGGCAGTCCACCTGCCCGGGCGGCGACTTCTGGGCGCAGAAGCCCCGGCGCGACAAGGGCTGGCCGTGCATGACGACCACCCCGTCCCTGGTTGCGGGCTTCCCGCATGTGTACTATCCTGCGAACCCCGACGTTGCGCGCGCGTTCGCGTCTGCCGCAGCGTCGTTCGCAGAGAGGAGACGGCATGGCTGAAGCAACCGAAACCGCGCTTACCTGCATCCGCGAGGAAGTCGAGCGCGCGTTCTCGTCGGCGCCGGGCGCCGTGCTCGAAGCCGCGCTCTCCCGGATCGCGCCCGCAGACGAGTGCGCCCGCGCCGCCGCGTACGCCGCGTGGGACTCCATCGCGCACCCCTTGGGGGGATTGGGCGACTTTGAAGACGCCGTCGCGTGTATCGCCGCAGCTCAGGGGAGCGCCGAGGTTGCCGAGTTTCCCCGTGCGCTCGCGGTATTCTTCTCCGACAACGGGGTCGTTGCCGAGGGCGTGTCGCAAAGCGGGCAAGACGTGACGCGAGCCGTCGCGCGCAACATGTGCGAGGGGGCCACGAGCGCCTGCCGCATGGCGGCGTTCGCGGGTGCCGAGGTCGTGCCCGTCGACGTGGGTATGGCCCGGAGCATAGAAGACGCGCGCATGGTGCGCGCGAACGTGCGGCGGGGGAGCGGCAACATCGCGCACGGCTCCGCTATGTCTCGCGATGGGGCCGTGCGCGCGATAGAGGTCGGAATCGCCGTCGCGTGCGGGCTTATCCGCGCCGGCGTGCGCCTTCTCGCCGCGGGCGAGATGGGCATCGGCAACACGACCACCTCGGCGGCGGTGGCCGCAGTGCTCATCCGGGCGGACGCGCGGAGCCTCGTCGGGCGCGGCGCGGGGCTCTCGGACGCCTCGCTCGCGCGCAAGCGCGACGTGGTCGAGCGCGCTATCGACGCGAACTCGCCCGATCCCGCCGACCCGATCGACGTGCTCTCGAAGGTGGGCGGCTTCGACATCGCGGCGATGTGCGGCTTCTACCTGGGTGCCGCGGCCTCGAAGGCGCCGGCGCTCCTCGACGGGGTCATATCCTGCACGGCGGCCCTGTGTGCGGCGCGCCTGTGCCCCAACGCCTCAGGCTACCTCGTGGGCACCCACGCATCAAGCGAACCCGCAAGCCAAGAGCTCCTTCGCGAGCTCGGCATAAAGGCACCCCTCGACGCAGGCATGCACTTGGGCGAGGGCGCGGGCGCCATGGCGTATCTGCCCCTTCTGGATTCGGCGCTGCGCGTGTACCGGGATGGGAAAACGTTCACGGCGACTGGCATGGCTGCTTACGAGCATTTCGAGGCCGGGAAATGACGGTGACGCTCGTCATCGGCGCCGCCGCGAGCGGCAAGAGCGCCTACGCCGAGTCCCTGTGCCTCGGGCACGACGGCCCTCGCGTGTACCTGGCAACGATGGAGCCCTTCGGGGAAGAGGGCGCCCGCCGCATCGCGCGCCATCGGGCGCTGCGCGAGGGCAAGGGGTTTTCCACCCTCGAGCGCACGCGTGACGTGGGCGCCGCAGTGTCCGGGCTTCCGCGCGGCTGCACGCTTCTTTTGGAGGACGTGGGCAACCTGGTTGCAAACGAGCTTTTCGCGGAAGGCGGCTTGTCCCCACGTGACCCCGACGCTGCGGCGCGCGAGGTGCTCGGAGGCATCGAACGGCTCGCTCAGGCCGCTGCGTATACGGTGGTGGTCACCGTCGACGTGTTCGCCGATGGGATGCGCTACGATGAGGGGACCGAGGCATGGAGGCGCGCGCTCGCGCGCGTGAACGCGGGCGTGGCGGCGCTGGCCGACCGCGCAGTCGAAGTGGTATGCGGGATTCCCGTGTGGATGAAAGGCGAAGGACCTACAAGGTGAAGATAGCAGAGGCAATCTGCGCGGCGTTCGGAACGTTCTCGCGCATCCCCGTCCCGAAATCGACATGGACCGATTTCGGGTCAACCCATGCGCTTGCCGCGTTTCCCCTGGTGGGCGTTGCGGAAGGCTTCCTCATGACGGCGTGGGGGCACGTGGCGAACCTGCTCGGCGT
Source organism: uncultured Collinsella sp. (assembly GCA_958431945.1). GTDB lineage: Bacteria > Actinomycetota > Coriobacteriia > Coriobacteriales > Coriobacteriaceae > Collinsella. The sequence continues at coordinate 15,576 of CAUASQ010000005.1, forward strand.
GCCCGCGACCATCGTCGCGGCCGTGCTCGTGGCGTTGCCTGTGGCGGTGACGGGAGGCATCCACCTAGACGGGCTCTGCGACACCTCCGATGCGCTTGCAAGTTGGGCCCCACGCGAGCGAAAGCTCGAGATCATGCACGACCCGCGGGCGGGCGCCTTCGGGGTCATCGGTGTTGTCGTGTACCTTATTCTGCAGTTTTCCCTGTTCACCGCGCTGCCGCTTACGGCGGGGGCGTTCCTCGCGCTTCTGTGCTCGCTCGTGTTCTCCCGTGCGCTTTCGGGGCTCGCCGTTGAATGCTGGCCTGCCGCGCGGGCGGACGGCATGGCTGCGGGGCTCTCGCCTTCGAAGAAGCGCGCGGCGATCGTCGTGCCGCTTTGCGCTTTCGCTGCGGCTTCGGCTGCAGGGATGGTCGCGTGCGCTCAGGCCGTCGGCGTCCTTATGGCGGTGGCGGGGCTTTTGGCGCTCGCGTGGTACCGCCATGTTGCCCTGTCCCGCTTCGGCGGGGTGACGGGTGATTTGGCCGGATGGTTTCTGCAATGGGCCGAGCTCGCGATGCTTGCCATGCTGGTGACGGGGGGCATGCTCCTATGATGCTCGTGGTAGGTGGCGCGCATTCGGGGAAGAGGACCTTCGTGCGCGAAAAGCTCGGGTTCGCGGCGGACGATTTCGTCGACGCGGCGCAGCTTGCGGAGGGCGGCGTGCCCGCGGTTTTTGCCGGCCGCGTCGCGTACCGTGCTGAGGAACTCGTACGCGCGCTCGACGCTAACCGGGCGCTCGAGCGGCTGATCGGCTTCGACGCAGTGATTCTGTCCTTGGTCGGCTCGGGGGTCGTCCCCATGCGTGCGGAAGACGCCCAATGGCGCGAGCGCGCGGGGCGCCTGGGATGCGCGCTCGCTGCGCGCGCCGACGTCGTCGTGCGCATGACGTGCGGGATTCCCCAGGTCATCAAAGGAAACCTTGCCGATGCGCCTCGAGGGACGCAGGGCGTGGGCGCGCCTTTGGAAGTCGTCTTCGTGCGCCATGGTGCCACGGCGGGCACGGAAGACCATCGCTACAGCGGGGCGGGCACCGACGAGCCCCTGTCGAGCGCGGGCGTGCGCGCTTTGCGCAACCTCGCGTGCGATCCTGACCTGTACCGTGTTATCACGAGCGGCATGGCTCGCACCGACCAGACGGCGCGCATCCTCTTCCCGAACGCGGAGCTTATGGCGTGCCCCGGTCTGCGTGAGATGGATTTCGGCGACTTCGAGGGGCGAAGCGCCGCCGAGCTTAAAGAGGATGCTCGCTACCGCGCCTGGGTGGAGTCCTGGTGCGAGACGCGCTGCCCGCATGGCGAGGGCAAGAGCGATTTCACCCGCCGCGTCGTCGTGGCGTTTCGGGAGGCGTGCGAATCGGAGCGCGCCCAGGGGAGTGGGCGCGCCGTCTTCGTCGTTCACGCGGGTACCGTGAAAGCGCTGCTCTCCGAGCTAGCTGTCCCGAAAATGGGATACTTCGACGTGCATACCGAGCCGGGCGGCGCATGGGCCGCCACCTGGGATGGGCGCTGCCTTCGCGGCGTTCGCCCCGCTTCGGGGGGCGATGCCCGGTGATGACGATTCTTGCCGTCGTCGCCGGGTTCGCGGCCGACCTTGCCTTCGGCGACCCGCGCTGGCTTCCCCATCCCGTCGTCGCCATGGGGCGCGCGATCACGTGGGCCGAAGGCCGCCTGCGGCGCGCATTCCCGCAAACGTCCGCGGGCACGCGCGCCGCAGGGCTTGTGCTCGCCGTGGCGCTTCCGCTTGCGTGTGGGCTTTTGACCTGGGGAATCCTGCAGCTTTGCGGCATGGTTCACCCCGGCTTGCGCTTCGTGGTCGAGGCATGGGCGAGCTATCAGATTCTCGCGGCATGCGAGCTGCGCCGCCAGAGCCTGGCCGTGGCCCTCGCGTTCTCGAAGGGTGGCCTTGTCGCGGCGCGCGAAGCCGTCGGGCTCATCGTGGGACGCGACACGTCTGTTCTCGACGAGCAGGGCGTCGCGCGTGCCGCCGTGGAAACGGTGGCGGAGAACGCGAGCGACGGCGTCATCGCGCCGCTTTTCTACCTTATGATCGGGGGTGCGCCCTTGGGCATGGCGTACAAGGCGGTGAACACGCTCGACAGCATGGTGGGCTACAAAAACGAGCGCTACATCGACTTCGGCTGCGCCTCGGCGCGCCTCGACGATGCGGTGAACTGGATTCCCTCGCGCTTATCGGCCCTGCTCATGATCGCCGTGTGCCCGATCGTCGGGCTCGACGCGCGTGGGGCGGCGCGCATCTGGCGCCGCGACAAGCGTCGCCATGCGAGCCCGAACGCAGCGCAGACCGAGTCAGCGTGCGCGGGCGCGCTCGGGCTGCGCCTGGCAGGACCCGCGGTGTATTTCGGCAAGCTCGTTGAGAAACCGACGATAGGCGACGCGTCCCGCGAAATCGAGTGGGGCGACATCGCCCGGGCGACTAGGCTCATGCTCGCCGCGTCCGTATGCGCGCTTGTCGTCTTCGGCGCCGCGCGCGCGGCGGTCGTGCTCGTCGTGGGGGCGATGGCATGAGGGAAGACCACGCCGCGTCCCGGGCTGCCGGGGGAATCCTGCGCGCCCGTGCGCATGGGGGCAGCTCGCAATCGCTCGGCATCGCTTGCGAAGGGGGCGCCTCCGACCTCATTGACTTCTCGGTGAACGTGAATCCGGCAGGCCCCTCGCCGCGCGCCGTCGCCGCAGCTTGCAAGGCGCTTTCTCGAATCGACGCCTACCCCGATAGGGAAAGCCGCGCCCTCGTTCGCGCCCTAGCGCGCGCCCAGGGCATTCCCAAAGATACTATCGTCTGCGGCGCGGGCGCGTCCGACATCATCTGGCGACTCGCCGCGGCGGTGCGCCCGAAACGCATCGTCGTGTGTGCGCCGACGTTCTCTGAATATGCGGAGGCGGCATCGTACTACGGCGCATGCGTGCAGGAGTTCCCGCTCTCCGAAGCGGACGACTTCGACGTGCCCGCCTCCTTCGCCCGCGCGATTGAGGGGCCGGGAGACGTGGCGTACCTCTGCAATCCGAACAACCCGACGGGGCGCCTCGTCGACCCCAGCGTGATCGATTCCGCGGCTTGCCGCTGCGAGCAGGTGGGCGCGCTGCTCGTCGTGGACGAGTGCTTCCTCGGATTTGCGCCCGACGACCGCGAAAGGAGCGTGGCCGCACGCGCCGCGTGTTCGCGCCATGTGGCCGTGCTCTCCGCGTTCACCAAGCTCTACGGAATGGCGGGGTTGCGGTTGGGATATCTGATCAGCGGAAACGCCCAACTCATTGAGGGGATTCGCCGGGCGGGGCAGGCGTGGCCCGTCTCCTCGGTCGCCGAGGCCGCGGGCATCGCCGCCCTGGAAGACGTCGAATACGTCTCGCGCACGCGCGATGTATTGGCGGGCGAGCGAGCGTGGCTTTCCCACGAGCTCTCCTCGCTCGGGCTTTCCGTCGTGCCGTCGGATGCGAACTTCCTTTTAGTCCGCACGCCGGCGAAAGACATCCCTGAGCGCCTGTATAAACAGGGGGTTTTGGTTCGCACGTGCGACTCGTTTTCGGTACTGTCCCGATTCTGGTGCCGCGTCGCGGTGCGCACGCGCAAGGAGAATGCCCGGCTTGTGATGGCGTTCAGTCGCGCGCTTCGGGCGGAAGGCGCATCGGGCGAAGGCGAACCCGACGAACGGGGCGGCGCTTCTTGCAGCGGCGCTATGGCGGGCGCGGATGGCCGAGGCTCGGAGAAGGAGGTCGATACCCGTGGGTAGGGCGAAGCCCATCATGATCCAGGGCACCATGTCGAACGCGGGGAAGAGCCTGCTTGCGGCGGGGCTGTGCCGTGTGCTTTCGCAGGACGGCCTGCGCGTGGCTCCCTTCAAGAGCCAGAACATGGCGCTCAACAGCGGTGTCACGGCCGACGGGCTCGAGATGGGGCGCGCCCAGATCATGCAGGCCGAGGCGTGCGGCATCGCGCCTGACGTGCGCATGAACCCCATCCTGCTCAAGCCCGAAAGCGATCACCGAAGCCAGCTCATCGTGGCCGGCAAGGCGCAGGGAGCCTTCGCTGCGAGGGACTACTTCGCGCGAAAGAAGGCGCTCATGCCGCAGATTTTGGAGGCGTTCGATTCGCTCGCGGAGGAAAACGACGTCATCGTCATCGAGGGCGCCGGCAGCCCCGTCGAAATCAACCTTGCCGAAAACGACATCGTCAACATGGGGCTTGCGCGCGCCGTGTCCTCCCCCGTGCTGCTCGCGGGCGACATCGACCCAGGCGGGGTATTTGCCCAGCTCTACGGCACGGTCGCGCTCTTTGCGCCCGAGGATCGCGCGCTTTTGCGGGGGCTTGTTGTGAACAAGTTCCGCGGCGATGTGGAAATCCTCCGCCCGGGTTTGGCCCCGCTCGAGAAGATGTGCGGGGTTCCCGTCGTGGGGGTCGTGCCGTTTCTTACGCTCGACCTGGACGACGAGGACTCGCTCGCGCCGCGCCTATCTGCCCGCGAGGCGCGCGGCGTCATCGACGTCGCCGTCGTGCGCCTTCCGCATCTGTCGAACTTCACCGACTTCGACCCGCTTTCGCGCGTGCCCGGCATGGGCGTGCGCTACGTTTCCTCGACGACCGATCTGGGCCGACCCGACCTGGTGGTGCTTCCCGGCTCGAAGTCCACGGTCGACGACGCGCGCTGGCTTGCGGCTAGCGGCATCGGAGCCTGTGTACGCGCGCTTTCGGGCGCGGGCACGCCGGTGCTCGGCATATGCGGAGGCTACCAGCTTTTGGGAGACGAGCTTTCCGACCCGCACGGCAGGGAAGGCGCTGGCACCGCGCGCGGGCTCGGGCTCATCCCTGCAAGTACGGTGTTCAAGGAGGAAAAGCGCCTCGCCCAGTCGGAGCTGCGCATCACGGGCGCCCAAGGCGCGTTCTCGGTGTGGAACGGCATGACGGCGCGCGGGTACGAGATTCACGACGGCGAAACGACCGTCTCCTGCGCCCCTGCGGGCACGATTGGCGGCAAACCAGAAGGCGCGGCCTGCGGAAACGTGTTCGGAACCTATCTCCACGGCCTGTTCGACGAACCGGGGGTGGCACTCGCCCTCGCGCGCTCGCTCGCGCGCATGCGCGGCCTGCCCGAGAGCGTCGTGGGTGCTGAGGGCGCGGTGTCCGCGGCCGATCACCGTGCGCGCGAGTTCGACCGCCTGGCCGACTCCGTGCGCGGGGCGCTCGACATGGAGTATGTCTACCGCATTATCGAGGAGGGCGTATGATCCACGTGTATCATGGCGACGGCAAAGGCAAGACCACGGCGGCGATGGGGCTCGCCCTTCGCATGCTCGCCGCAGGCCGCCGCGTCGTCGTTGTGCAGTTCCTGAAAGACGGCGAAAGCGGGGAGGCGCGCCTGCTCGCCGAGCATTTCGGCGTGCCCGTGTTCGCGGGGAAGGCGTCGGACAAGTTTACCTGGTCCATGACGTCGGAAGAACTTGCCGCGACGCGCGAGTTGCACGATGGGAACCTCGCTTCCGCGCTCGCCGAGCTCGAGGGCGCGCAGGAGGGGCTGCTCGTGCTCGACGAGGCGCTCGACGCGCTTTCGAAGGGGCTTGTCGACGAGGCGCTCGTGGACCGCGCGCTCGATATGTCCGCGTGCGGCGTCGAAGTAGCGCTCACCGGGCGCGCGCCTTCCCGCAAGATCGTGGAGAAGGCCGACTACATAACCGAGATGCGGTGCGAGAAACACCCCTACGAGCAGGGGATATGTGCAAGGGAAGGAGTGGAGTACTAGATGGATTCCAAGGAGATGGCGCCCGGCGACATCGAGCGGCGCAGCTTCGAGATCATCACCGAAGAGCTCGGCGGCCGCACGTTCCCGCCGCTCGAAGAGCCCGTCGTGAAGCGCGTCATCCACACCACTGCCGACTTCTCGTACGCCGATTCCCTCGTGTTCACCCATGACGCCGCGCACTGTGCGCTCGACGCACTGCGCGCAGGGGCCACGGTGCTCACCGACACGAACATGGCGCTCGCAGGCATAAGCAAGCCCGCGCTCGCGAAGATCGGCTGCCAGGCCGTGTGCTATATGGCCGACCCGGATGTCGCCGCATCGGCGCGCGCCGCGGGCACGACTCGCGCCGTTGCGAGCATGGACAAAGCTTGCGGCATCGAGGGTCCGCTCATCGTGGCCGTCGGCAACGCTCCCACAGCACTTCTGCGCCTCGCCGAGCTCATGGACGCGGGGAAGATCGCGCCCGCGCTCGTCGTTGGGGTGCCGGTTGGGTTTGTGAACGTGGTCGAGGCGAAAGAGGAGCTACTCGCGCGACGCGTGCCGGCCATCGTCGCGAGGGGTCGTAAGGGCGGCTCGACCGTGGCGGCCGCCATTATGAACGCGCTGCTCTACCAGATCACGCGCACAGGCGGCCCGAAGTGACGGCCCCCGCATCCGCGCCGGCGCTGCGCATCTTCGCCGGCACCACCGAGGGCCGCCTCCTGTGCGAATGGGCGAGCGGGGCGGGAATCCCCGCCCGTGCCTACGCGGCAACCGAGTACGGAGGCGAGCTTTTGGGCGAGCTTCCGGGCATCGAGGTGCATGCGGGCAGGTTCGACGAGGCCGACATGGAGCGCGAGCTTTCCGGCGCGCGCATCGTCGTCGACGCCACGCACCCCTTCGCTACGCTCGCAAGCGGCAACATCCGGGCCGCTTCGCTCGCCGTGGGTGCACGATGCCTGCGCCTTGCGCGCCCGGTCGAGGCGCTGCCCAAAGGCGTCGTGTCGGTCGCGTCGATCGCCTGCGCGGCGCGTTTTCTCTCCGAGAACCCGGGTCGCGCGCTTCTCACGACGGGGAGCAAGGAGCTTGCTCCCTACACACGCGTCGCCGATTTCGCGGAGCGCTTCTTCGTGCGTGTGCTCCCGCTGCCCGGTGCTATAACGAAGTGCATCGACGCGGGGTTTTCGCCGTCGCACGTCATCGGCATGCAGGGGCCCTTCACCCGCGAGCTCAACGAGGCGATGCTTCGGCAGGTGGGCGCCCAGTGGCTTGTGACCAAGGACTCGGGAACCGTAGGCGGCACGGCCGAGAAGATCGCCGCCGCGCGCGACGTGGGAGCGCGCTGCATCGTGGTCGCCCGTCCCGCCGAGGGAGGCGGAGCCCTTTCGCTTCGGGAAGTGGAAGACGCGCTCTTACGGGAGTTCGCGCGCTAGGCGCTCGCCGCGCCTGCGCGCCCTCCCGCCCGCGAAGAGGAGCGCCCCGAGCAAGCTCGACCCGTACAAGCCCGTCATCCGCCAATAGCTCGAGGACGACGCCCGGAACTGGCGCAAGCAGCCCTTCAATAAGTTGCGGTGAAATAGTGTCTGTATTTGCTGCTAAATAGCATATTCAGTCCCTAATTCACCGCAACTTGTTGGTGGTGGCTTACTGGTAGCGTAGGCATTCCACCGGGTCGAGCTTTGCTGCACGGCGAGCGGGGTAGAAGCCAAAGATTACGCCGATGCCGACCGATACGGCAAACGCGATCAACACTGTTGTAATGGAGAAGCTTGGCGTGATCGTCCCGGTAGCTCCAAACTCGCTCATGATGCCCGAGCTTGCGGCAAAGAACGTGAGGCCCCAGGCCAGTAGATAGCCAATCAGGACACCCAACAGTCCGCCGGTGACGCACAGCGCCGAAGACTCGGCCAAAAACTGCGCGGTGATATCGCGACGACTGGCGCCCAGAGCGCGGCGGATGCCGATCTCGCGAATGCGCTCCGTTACGTTGGTAAGCATCATATTCATAATGCCGATACCGCCGACAAGCAGCGAGATGCTGGCGACAGCACCCATGATGAGCGAGAACGCGCCCATAAAGGAGTTGAGTGCATCGATGGCGCTTTTCATGGAGGTCGCCGATACGCTGTCGTACTCATCATCCTCCGCGATGCCCTTCATCGCGCGCACCTTGGACTCGATGGTCTTACAAAGCTCATCCATGTCCGTGCCCTCGGCGGCAAGTGCCGTCACGCTGGGGAATGAAGGATTCTCGTCGCCAAACAGCCCGGAGATGGTTTCGCGTGGCATATACAGCGTGAGCGAGCCCATGGAGTCGCTGCCACCATCAATCACGCCTACAATCTGCGCCTCGCCGTTGGACACCTTGATGGTTTTCCCCAGCGCATCCTGTTCGTTGCCGTAAAGCTGATCGGCGCCGTTGCGGCTGATGAGCGCAACGCGCGAGCCTGATTGGGACTCGGCCTGGGAATAGGTGCGCCCCGCAACGAGCTTGCTGGCCCCCACGGCGTCTAGCATGTCGCTATCGACACCTTGTGCCATGACGGTATAGCTTTTATCGCCGGTCTTGTACTCGGTATACGCGCTGTCGACAATGCCGATCTGCTCTATCTGCGGCACCAGTTTTTGAAGCTTCTCGATGTCCGACTCGGTGAGTTCTTGCGACGAATAGATTTGCACCATGCGTGCCGCATTGAGGCCCAGACTGTTGACCAGGCTGTTTTGGATACCGCCGATGAGCGAAGTCATGGCGATAACCGAGGCGATGCCGATGACAATGCCCAGGATGGTGAGCAGGCTGCGCCCCTTGTTGGCTTCGAGCGAGTGAAGGGCTTCCTGGATGAGATCGCGGGCGCTCATGCCACCACTCCTTTCGGCGGGTTGGCGGAGGCGGAAATCATGGGCAGGCTATCTACGGCGCTGCGCAGGGTCCGCGGTGCATGTGGAATATACGCGCCGTCGTGAATGCGACCGTCGCGGATGGTCACGGCACGGTCGGCCTCGGCGGCGATGCCGGGGTCGTGTGTGATAAGCACGATGGTTTTGCCGCGCTTCTGGAGCTTATGGAACGTCTCCATCACAAGCGCTCCAGTGGCGGAGTCTAGGTTTCCCGTTGGCTCATCGGCCAGGATGATGGGCGGGTCATTGACGAGGGCGCGCGCGATGGCGACGCGCTGCATCTGGCCGCCCGAGAGCTCGGATATGCGGTGGTCCCAGTGGTCGACGGGCAGCGTGACGGCCTGCAGCGCGTGCACGGCGCGCATTTCGCGCTGGCTACGGGGCACATTGGTGTAGGCCAGCGGCAGCATGACGTTTTCGATAACCGACAGGCGCGGCAGCAGGTTGAAACTCTGAAAGACAAAGCCAATGCTCAGGGCGCGAACTTCGGTGAGCTCGTCATCATCGAGCTCGGCCACGTTGAGCCCTTGCAGGTAGTAGTCGCCCGCCGTCGGCTTATCCAGGCAGCCTAGGATGTTCATGAGCGTTGATTTGCCCGAGCCCGAGGGGCCAGTGATAGCGACGAATTCGCCGGGATTTACCGCCAGGCTCACGTTGTGCAGGATGTGGGCGCACCCCGCCTCGCTCTCAAAGATGCGGTGCACGTTGCGGATGTCGATAACGGGACGCATTACATGCCCTCGTCGGCAGACATACTGTCCGAATCCGCGCCGTAGCCGCCGTCAGCCGTTGCGTCCGCTCCGGTGTCCATGACGAGGGTGTCGCCATCGCGCAGCTTGGTAACCGGCACGTTGGGGTTGATCTCGTTGCCCTGGTCGTCGCGCTTGACCTGTGTCTTGCCGACTACGGCTTCGTTGTCGTTTTGCGTCACGACGGTCACCTTCACGCGACGGGTTTGCTTGCCCTCGTCATCAGTCGCCACGTTGACGTAATAGTGTTCGCCGTCTTCGGTCATGAGCGCCATCGTCGGCACCATCACCACGTCGTCGAGCTGCTCGGTCACCACTGATACCTCGGCTGTCATGCCCGGCTTCAGGCGCGCGTCGGGCGCCTCTATGAGAATGTCGACGTTAAAGGTTACGCTGCCGCCGCCACCGTTGGCGGCGGCAGAGTTTGCCACCGACGCGATAGCCGTGACGGTGCCCTGGCTCACGATATCGGGAAACGCGGGATACGTGACGTTGGCGCTCTGCCCAACGGCGATCTTGGCGATGTCCTTTTCGCCCACCTGCACGGTCACCTTCATCTTGGATAGGTCGGCGATCTGCATGCACTGCTTGCCGCCGCTCGTATCGCTTTCGCCCATGATCATGCCGCCTGTTACCGTGGCGCCCACCTTGGCGTTAAGCTCCACGATGCTACCCGAGCTCGGGGCCGTGACCGTGCGACTGGCGGCCTTGGCGTTCGCCTGGTCGAGGTTTGCCTGGGCCGATGCGAGGCTGCGCTGCGCGGCCGATACGGCGTTCGTGTCCGCCGATGCGGCGGAGATGCCAGCCGCTGCGGAAGCTTCATCAACGTTCGTCGTTGGGGTGGCCTGCGCGGCGGCTGCGGCTTTCTGTGCGTTGGCGAGGTCTTCTTGAGCGGCTGCAACTGCACGCTGCGCCTCGGCAACGTTGCGATCGAGCTCGTCGTTTTTAATGGTCATAAGCACGTCGCCCTCGTTGACGGATTGGCCCGCCTGCACGTTGATTGAATCGACCGTGCCGTCGACAGAAGGGGAGACCACTGAGGACGAAATGGGTTTGAGCTGGCCTTTCGCCTCGACCGTTGTGGTAAACGTGCCCTCGGTCACCATGTCGGTCACAGGCCCGTTGTTGCCTGCGGGCCGTGCGTTGATGGCTAAGGTCACGACAACGGCGATGAGCACAATGGCGGCCACGACGCCGGCCGCAATGCCGCGTCGGATGAGCTTTTTGCGTCGACGTTCGGCACGTTTTGCCTTGAGCTTGGCATATGCCTCTTCATCGGAAATCTCGGTCGCATCGTTCGCGCGTCCGCTCTGCTTATCGGCATGTACGTTTGTAACCAGAGGAATCGTTTCGGTGACATCTTCGGGCGTGTGCTCGGTATCATCCGGGCCCGGGGTGGTCGTGGGGACATTCGGCATAGCGTCTCCTTTATAGAAAATACCTTGATAAGTATATGCGCCCACCGGTTGGGGCGGGCGCATGGGACGGTTTCTTTCGGAACTGTTAGATTGGTCGCAGCAGCTCCATGTTGTAGGAATGTGCGCGTTGCACTACGAGTGGACAACCACGCACAGGCCGACTTTGATGCAGTCGTGAAGTGCCTTGGCGTCTGCCAGGCGCAGGTTGATGCAACCGTGGCTGCCGCACCACTTGTACGACTCGGCATTATCGAAGCTCTTGTCGTTTTGCCAGGTGGCGTCGTGGAAGCCGATCATATTGCCCTCGAACGGCATCCAGTAGCTCACCGGGCTCTCGTATTTGGGCTTACCGGTCTCGGGGTCCTTGGCTCCGATCAGGGTGCTGCCGCCGTCGTTGCTGTTGATCTGCCACACGCCCTCGGGGGTGGCGTCTTCGCCCGGTTTGCCGGAAATAAAGTTGGCCTCCCAAACGATATTGCCGTTCTCGTCGTAGTAGCGCGCGTGCTGCTCGGACAGATCGACATCGATGTATGCCTTCCAGTCGGGCTCTCCCTTTGCGGTAAAGGTGTCGGCCTTCTGGGAGTACTTGATCTCGATTTCGCCGGTCTGTTTGTTGTTAATGGCGTCCTCGACCTGCTTGGCGAGCGAGCTACTGTCGATGGACCAACCAAAGTCACCGCCTTCGACGGCGCACTGCTTGCCATCGGCGCGCGTCCACCAGCGAGTGGAGCCCACGGTATTAAAGCCGTTGGCGAGCTCGGCTGCCCAGCTGCTGATCTGCGACGTATCGAGCGTGGGGTTGGCCGGATCGGCAAAGCTGATCCACTGCAATACGGAGCTGCCGTCGACCTTTCCGGCATCCTCGCCGTTGAGCTTGAGGGTCACGTTGACGCCCAGGAAGTTGTTGGCGGCATCGCATGCGGCCGGAATCTGATCATCGGTCAGCGTTCCATTGAGCGGCTCATAGGCATCGTTGCCGAGCTTGGAAAGATCTACGGTCTCGGCCAGCGAGGCAAGCTCGAGCTCGGCATATTTAATGACATGCTCGCGGTTGAGTTTTTCGTTGGAGCGCGCCTTCTCGACGGTAAACTTGCCGGCCTGCTCGTCATAGGAGCTATTTGCCTCGAACGTGCCCGAACGGCCCTCGTTAAACTCGTCGATGGCGGCGCCCAGATCCTTCTCAAACTTCTTTTGCTCAAAGGTGTCGGAGAGCATGGACAGGTCGACGTCTTGATCAAGATCGACTTCGTTGGAGGTAGCGGTTGTTTTGGTCTTGCCGCTTAAGGATTCCACAAGGCGGACCGGCCATACAAAGGCTTCGTTGTGGCTGATAATCTCTTTTGCGGCAGCTTCACCGTCGACGATGGGCTCATCGGACTCGGGCTGATAGGTCCAGTTAAAGTCATCGCCTGTCACGGTGAGCTTATAGTGCTTCCATGCCGAGTTGACCTTGGTGGCGGCAGACGAAGCGTTGGAGAACGAGACGTCGACGCCGGCGATGGTGGTGTTGGGGTAGGCTACCTGCGAAAATGCTACGACGCCTACGATATAGACAATGACGATTAGACCCAGGACGACAAAGAGCGTCGTCTTTTTGCCCGACTTATTGTTGCCGGCGGACTTGCGCGCGGGGCCGCGATCGCCTCGAGCGTGCGTGGGGGGCTGCTTGGGCGCATTGCCGTTTGCCTGGTGCTGCTGACGTTGTTGACGCTGCTGTCGCTGTTGGTTCGGGCGTTGAGAAGCGTTTGCCGCACCACGCTGCTGACCGTGGCTCGGCGCGATAGGACGCGGCGACTGAACGCCGCCGGCGTGCCTGCTCGGCTGCTGCGGATCGGGAATCAGTTGAGTTCGATCGTTTTGCGACATCGTATGCATATCCTTCGATTTTCGCCTTGCGGTTCATCGTGTTTTTACTGGGCTTGCATTATAGCGATTGCCCTGCTGTTTGTGGTACGGAAACGGTGGCATTCAAAAGAGGTGGGACATTTGTCCCACCTTTGAGTCGTTCTTTGTCGCTATCCGCACACGCCGCATTTTGCACAGGCCGAAAGTGCGGCCGGAGCCTGCGCGATGCCGCCCTTTGCCGTCTCGCGCAGCGTGGCTGGCAACGCGTGGCCCACCGAGAGCATGACATGTGCCATCTGGTCAAACGGCACCAAGCTCTTAATGCCTGCGAGGGCGAGTTGTGCCGAGCTAAAGGCCGCTGCCACGCCGATGGCGTTGCGGTTTTGGCAGGGCACCTCCACGAGGCCACCGACGGGGTCACAAACGAGGCCCAGCAGGTTACTCAGCGCGATGGAACTGGCGTCGAGCGCCTGCTCGGGCGTGCCGCCGAGCATCTGCACCAGCGCGGCGGCTGCCATGGCGGCGGCGCTTCCCACCTCGGCCTGGCATCCGCCCTCGGCGCCGGCGACGCAGGCGCTCGTGGTGAGGTTGAGGCCGATGGCGG